>NZ_DBHIXN010000018.1:0-36481 GCF_057270615.1 Leptotrichia sp. | reverse complement strand
GAAATAAAAAACAGGGCAGGGACTGTCCGAAGAGCTTGGTAAATATATTTGGCTAACAAAAGCAGATACTTCCCAAGAAGCTCCCGCTTCTAAAAGCGGGAGTAGTTCACTAATGTAGTAAAATGTTATTTAAGTATAAATTTGTAAAAATTTTAAAATACTATTGATTTTTTTCTAAAATATAGTATAATTAAATAGATTGAGAAAAAAATAATTTGATATAAGAAGTAAATAAAAATAACGGAAAATACATTATTAAAGGAGAATTAAAAGTATGAAAGTTGTAGTGATTGGATGTACACATGCTGGAACGGCCGCAATTTTGAATTTGAGGAAGGTAAATCCTGAAGTTGAGGTAACTGTGTTTGAAAGAAATGATAATATTTCATTTCTTTCTTGCGGGATTGCCTTGTATGTTGGAGGAATAGTGAAAGATCCTAAAGGGTTGTTTTATTCTTCGCCTGAAAAATTAAAGGAATTGAATGTTGATACAAAGATGAAACATGAAGTAAAAAGTGTTGATATTGAAGGTAAAAAAATTCATGTTGTAAATCTTGAAAATGGAAATGAATTTGATGAAACTTTTGATAAATTGATTATTACATCAGGCTCTTGGCCAATTGTTCCATCAATTGAAGGGATTAAATTAAACAATATTTTGCTTTGCAAAAACTATAATCATTCAAACGAAATTATAAAAAGAGCAGAAAGCTCTCAAAATGTTGTTGTTATTGGAGCTGGATATATTGGGGTAGAACTTGCCGAAGCATTTAAAAATAATGGAAAAGAAGTCGTTCTTGTAGATTCGCAAGAAAGAATGTTAAGCAAATATTTTGACAAGGAATTTACAGACATTGCTGAAAATTCGTTCAATCATAATGGAATTATTCTTGCAAATGGTGAAAAGGTAATAAAATTTGAAGGAAGCGATGGAAATGTGACAAAAGTAGTTACTGATAAAAATATATATAAAGCTGATTTGGTAATTGTATGTGTCGGATTTTTACCAAGTACTTCATTGTTTAAGGGACAGCTGGAAATGTTGCCGAATGGAGCAATTAAAGTTGATGAATATATGAGAACAAGCAATAAGGATGTTATGGCAGCAGGAGATTGCTGTTCAGTATTTTATAATCCTTTACAAAAGGAAGTATATATTCCGCTTGCGACAAATGCTGTGAGAATGGGAACATTGGCAGGTATAAATTTATTTGAAAATAAAATTAGACATATTGGAACGCAAGGGACTTCTGGAATAAAAATTTATGAAAATAATATGGCAGCAACTGGATTAACAGAAGAAAGTGCAAAAGAAGAAGGAATAGAAGTGGAAAGCGTAATTGCTGTCGATAATTACCGTCCTGAATTTATGCCAACTTATGAAAAAGTAACATTAAAAGTAATTTATGACAAAAACAGCAGAGTAATTTTAGGGGCACAATTAATTTCTAAGATTGATCTGACACAATCAATTAATACATTGTCAGTATGTATTCAAAATAAAATGACAATAGAAGAATTGGCATTTGTTGACTTTTTCTTCCAGCCTCATTATAACAAACCTTGGAATTTTTTAAATTTGGCAGGATTGAATGCTTTAAAATAAAATTTAAGATATTGAAAATTAAAACTGTATATAGGTGAGAGAAAAATGATATATGACATATTAGATTTTTTAGAAGAGTTATTTTGGAAAGTAAGAGCTTACTACAGGAAAAGAAAAAGTATAGTTATAAGTATTTTTATTTTTATAATTTCAATTTATGCAGGAAGTTTAATTTATTTTCTAAAAGATGAGAAAATTAGGCTTGTAAAAGAAAATCGAAAATATAATTTCTGGTTTGTTCACGATTTTGATTTCAAAAGAAAACTTTACGCAATGAATTATGGATTTTCACTTAATGAGACAGTTAGGCTATATAATTTCAATTTTAAAAGGCATTTAGTTGGATGGAAATGGAAGATAGGAAGTAAAGATGTATTTTATGTTTTTATATTGCCGTATAATAGAAAATACTTTTATGTTCCAGAAAGACAGATACTGTATTTGAAAAAAGCTGATTATTCAAAAGAATTTGAAAAAGAAGCTATAGATTATAAAAATATTGGAGAATTTCTTGAAGTAAAATTAGTGGAAGATGAAAAAGACAGAAAAATACGGAAATTTTTAAAATTTTTAGAAGAAAATAATTAAGAATTAAGAAAAAAAGGAGCAACCTCACAGATTAACTATGAGAGAACTCCTTTTTAGTTTTTTATAATTTTAATTGCCTAACTACATTTGAAAATCTCCAGTTTCACCATTATTGGCTTTATCTATCAAAAAGTTTGACATTTCTTTGAATTCTGATACTGCTTTTGCATCTTTTCCTGTTACAGAACTTACGCTTTGCGAATTTATAAGACTTCTTGAAATTTCAAGAGCTATATCTCTGAATGAATTCTGGCTCATTGAGAATAATTCACCATTTTGATTTTTTCTATCATATTGAGCACCGATTATTTTTCCATCTTTAATAGTTAATTTTACAAATGAATTCCAATTTCCATCATATCTTTTTTCAACAGAATAAATACCATTTTTTAATGCTGAAAATCCTAAAACATTTAATAATAACATTAAAATAAATAAAAATTTTTTCATATTAAACACCAACTTTCTAAAGGAAAGTATTTTAATAAACCTCCTCTTAATATGTATTATACATTACTTTTTATTAAAATAAAAGTTTTTTTAATAAAATCCTTGTGTATCTGTTACATATCCATCTTTATTATAAAAAGTCCAATTTCCATAAGCTTTATAATTTCTCAAAGTTCCTTGAACTTTAACTTTTCCATTATCATAATATTGAGTAAAATTACCATTCCCATTTACTAATTTCATTTCACGTTCTTTTGAACCATTTCTTGAATAACCTAGAATATCTGTGACGATACCATTTTGATAATTTTCAATTAATTTTTTTGCCCCATTTTCATAGTTCCAAGTCCATTGTCCATTTCTATAATTACGAGTATAATTTCCGTTTGAACGAACAACACCATTGGAATAATATGATTTTGATTCTCCATTTAGCTGTCCACTTGCATAAGTATTTTCATTTGTAACTATTCCATTTGAAACTTTTACTTCTTTTCCATTTTTTATATTATTTGCATATTCAAGCGATGAAGTTAGACGTCCAAATTCGTCAAAATCATAACTTGATCCATTTAACATTCCATTTTTATAATTTCTTATAGCTTTAGAATTACCATTTCCGTAAAAGTCAATATCTTCACCTTCTCTTACGCCATTTGTATAATTTACAACCTTTTGTAAATTACCGTTTTGATAATATAAAAACATAGGCCCATTTAATGTGCCGTTTTGATAATTTTTAACGGCTTGAGCATTTCCATCTTTGTCAAATTCTACATAAACACCAGTAAATGGTTGTCCAGTTTCTTTTACTGTAGCAAAATTTCCAGAAATTGCAACATTATCAGCTGTGCTATGATACGAAGTTAATGCACGAGAAGCTTGAGCTGCATATTCACTACTTCTTTTGACAGGAGCTTTTGGAACTGCTGCAGATGACAGGATACTTATAGATAAACATGAAAATAATACTATCATTGATTTTTTTAACATATAAATTTTCCTCCTTTTTTAAATACTACTTTCATTATACCAACAATTTATTATATTTATCTTAGAAAAATATAATTATAAAAAAATTTTAAAAAATAAATAAAGTATGCTATAATTTTAATACGATTTAACTATACTAAAAAATAAAAATAACTAACAATTTTAAAATAAAAAAAGTTATAAAAATAGAAAGGAGAAATTTAATGGATCTATATAGTTTAAGAGATAAAATGAGAAGCAGATACTTTTCAATGTGGGAATATTTAAATAATGGATTTGAAATTTTAAAATTATTTGTAAAAAGACATTCTTTATTAGTTTTTTTGCATTTTGTATTTTCAACTATTATGGTAATTTTTATTACATTTCCATTCACAGAGCAAGCAACAAAAATGTATGAATTTACAAAAAAAATAAATAATGGAAAAATAAAAGAAAATATAAATGAATATACTTTGATTTTATCCAGCTTTTTTTCTATACTCTTGTTATATGCGATAATCTCACTAATTATCCAGTTTATAACGGTAATCATAAGGAAAAAAACAGGTTTAGAAATTGAAGCAAACGGAAAAATAAAAAAGAGTGATTTTAAATTGGGAGAGCTTATACTTAAATTTATAATAATGATAGCGATGTATTTAATTGCTGGCATAGCTCTGATAATCTTTATAGTTTTATTTTCATTGATTCTAGATAATTCTTTTGTAATGTCTGTGGCATTATTTATATATTTGGTCCTATTGCTTAATATTTTATATTTACAGCAGGTATATTATTTGAGGGATGTTAATTTATTGGAAGCATTTAAATATAATTTATATCTAAGTAAAGAAAAAAGATTAAAAATATTGCTTCCAGTAATAATAATCACATTAATTGCTTTTTTCATTAATTATGTTTTAAATTATTTTATTGGAATAACAGTTAGCAATTTACAAATGTTAGGAATAATTACGTCAGTAACTGGTGGAATTGTCAAGACTTTTTCAACTGTATATACAACAATAACACAAAATCTTGTATATTTTAACGTAGAGTACATGGATTTAAAGAAATTAAAATAGGTTTTACAAAAAAACAAAAACTTTAAATTTAAAAATATTATTTATTGAAATTTTTAAACTTTTACAAAAAATAAAAAATAAGGAGAAGATTATGAATTTTGAAAATTTACAAATAGATCTGTTTAAAAAAAAACTTAAATTAAGAGAATATTTTGGAAAATCATTTGAACTTTTAAAAGTATTTTTTAAAGAAAATAAATTATGGTTTATTTTACTTACAATTGGAAATACCTGGCTACTTTTTTCCAATATATTAACAAAGCATGCTGCGATAAATATGAAAATTGCGGAAAATACTGGTGACAATCGTAGCTTTATTGGAGCAGTTTTTTTAAATCTTTTAATACTTTGTGGTATTTTCGTAGTGCTTCTTGGACTAGGATTGTTAAAAGTGATAATTTATACAAAAGTAGGCTATAAAATTGAAGGGAAGGAAAAGGAATACCGTTTTGAAAATGCTTTTTTTAAATATCTTAAGTATATTGGACTATACTTACTGTTTGTAATTGCAATTACAGTTGTAGTGATGATCTTGATATTAATAACAACAATTCTTGGCATTGCTACTAAAGAGATTAATTCGGTTTTTGTTGGGTATGCTATAATTGCAATACCAATTATAATTTATATTGCGATTATTCTTGCCTTTATCCTAAATACTCTTTACTTTTTTCAAATATTATATATTAGAAATATAAAAGTATGGGAATCATTTAAGTATAATTTATATTTGTCCAAAAAAAATAGACTTAGAATAATTATTCCAATAGTTATAATTACATTGATAAATCTTATATTTGTAGCACCTTTTTCTTTTTCAATGTTTATTTTTCTTCCAAATTTTGCTGTGTTTTTTATAGCTCTTGTGTTTGGATTTTTTACAGGAGTTTTACAAGTTGTTGCAATAATAATGAACGTGGTAGTATTTTTGAATGTAGAATATAATTATTTGAAACAGAAAGAGCAAGAAAAAAATAAATGTAATGACAATAGTCTTGAAGATAAATCTGAAAATAGCAGCAATAATTAAGTCAATCATTATATCAAAAATAGTATTAAAAGAAGGAGCCATAAAATGAGTAAATTTTGGAATAATAAAATAAAGGAAATAGAGCCTTATGTTCCTGGAGAGCAGCCGAAAGACAAGAAATATATTAAACTTAATACAAATGAAAATCCTTATTCACCGTCAGAAAAAGTTATAGAAAAAATAAAGTCTATGAATTTGGAAGATTTAAAACTATATCCAGATCCAGATGTTTTCAAGATTAGAAAAGTGATCGCTGATTATTTTTCAAAAAAAATTGATAAGAAAATTACGGAAAATCAAATTTTTGTGGGAAATGGTTCGGATGAAGTGTTAGCACTTATTTTTATGACTTTTTTTAACAAAGGCGACAAAGTTTATTATCCTGATATAACTTACAGCTTTTACCCTGTTTATGCAGATTTATTTGATTTAGAAGAAGTAAAAATTCCGTTAAATAAAAATTTTGAAATTGAAATTCAGAAATATTTTGGATTGGATGGAAATATAATTATTACAAATCCGAATGCACCGACTTCAATTGCATTAAAACTGGATGAAATTGAAAAAATAGTAAAAAATAATCCAAATCAGCTAGTTATCGTTGATGAGGCATATGTTGACTTTGGAGCAGAAAGTGCTGTAAATTTAATAAATAAATACGATAACGTTCTTGTTGTTCAGACATTTTCAAAGTCACGTTCAATGGCAGGAATACGGCTTGGATATGCACTTGGTTGTGAAAGTATAATTGAAGGATTGAATAGGCTAAAATTTTCATTTAACTCATACACAATTGATAGAATTTCAATTGAAGCTGGAATTGAATCTTTTAAAGATAATGAATATTTTGAAAAAACTAATGCTAAAATTATTCAGACTAGAGAGAAAACATCTGAAAAATTGAAAAAGTTAGGATTTAAAGTATTAAATTCGAGTGCTAATTTTATTTTTATTTCTCATGACAAAGTTTTCGCAGGCGATTTGTATAAACAGTTAAAAGATAATGGTGTTTTAGTAAGATATTTTGCAAAAGATAGAATTGATAATTATTTGAGGGTTACAATTGGAACTGATGAGGAAATGGAGATTTTTATTGAGAAATTGGAAAAATTGTTGCAAAAATAATATAAATTAAAAATAGACTGAATATGCAAGGGGGTAATTCCCCTTGTCAGAAATAAAGATCATTAAATTTCTAAACATATATTTAATACAGAATGCTATAGTCAACCTTTATATCCATCTACAAAATATTTTATAAGTTCTTTTTTTGATGGAATATCGTATTCTTTCATCTCCATACCATTATTTTCTAAACTAATAATCCATATGCCATCAATTGCAACTCCCATATCCATATCAATTTTATATTTTACTTTTTCTAATAACGGAACATCAAAAATATCGCCTAAGCAAAACAAATACCCACACAATACACGTAGACATTCGGAACTATCATAAAATTTGCTTTCTCTTTCTGTAATTGCTCTTTCAAATTCTTTATTAAGAAGAAAAATTATTTCATTTTTATCAATTTTATCAAAATCAAAACCTAATTTTCTTATAAAAAATTCAGCTCTTTCTTCAGCATAAAGTACATTTTTAGCTTCATCGTAAAGCATCTTTTCACCTCCTATATTTTAAAATACGTTAAATTATCCATTAAATTATACCACAATTTTTAATATGTCAAAATAAATTTCTTGTTTTTTGTTTAATCTTGAAAAAGAGAAAAAAATAGATTATACTATTTATAATTAAAGGTATAACGAAAGGATAAAATTATGAGAAAATCTAAAATTGAAAGAAATACATTTGAAACAAAAATAAAAGTTGAATTGAATATTGATGGAACTGGGAAATATGAGAATAATACAGGGGTTGGATTTTTGGATCACATGCTTGACTTGTTTGCAAAGCATGGAAGATTTGATTTGAAAGTTTATTGTGATGGAGATACACAAGTTGATGATCATCACAGTACGGAGGATATTGGGATTGCACTTGGGAAATGTTTTTATGAGGCTTTGGGAGATTTAAAAGGTGTTAAGAGATATGGGAACTTTCTTTTGCCAATGGATGAGGCGTTAACATTGGTTGCAGTTGATTTGAGTGGGAGATATTTTTTGAATTTTGATGTAAATATTCCGACTGAGAAAGTTGGGACTTTTGATACAGAATTGGTGGAAGAGTTTTTTATTGGATTTACACGGCATTTGAATGCGACGTTGCATATAAAGAATATGGCAGGGAAAAATTCACATCATATAATTGAGTCGATTTTTAAGGGAGTTGCTAGGGCCTTGGCAGAAGCGGTGAGTATTGATGAGAAATATAAGAATGAAATTCCTTCGACTAAGGGAGTTTTGGTTTAATCAAATTTATTAACAACTAATTTTTTATCTATTCAAAATATTTTTTAAGTGTCATATGTGGCACTTAATTTTTTTATAAAATAGAAATTGTTAAAAATCTTGAAAACAATAAAAAAATAGATTATACTATTTATAAGTAAAATCATAAGAAAAGGAAAAAATTTGAAAAATATTGTTATAGAAAAGATATTTGATGTTATAAATTATAAAAATTTTAAAGGGATGAGATTTAAATGGAAATACAAAAAGAATTATTTTCACTTCAAGATAAAAAATACATGAAATTTTTAAGTAAATTGACGCCAAATGTATCAGAGGATACAATTATTGGAGTGAGAATTCCTGAAATAAGAAAATTGGCTAAAAAATTGGTAAAGAATAACGAATATGAGGATTTTTTGAAAGAGTTACCACATAAATATTATGATGAGAATTTGTTGCATGGAGCAATTATTTCAGAGAGTAAAGATTTTGAGAACTGCATTGAATTGCTTGATAATTTTTTGCCATTTGTTGATAATTGGGCAGTTTGTGATACAATTTCTCCGAAAATTTTTAAAAAGCATAAAAAAGAACTAATTAAAAAAATAAAGGGATGGTCTCAATCAGATAAAACTTATACTTTCAGGTTTGGTGTAGAAATGTTGATGACACATTTTTTGGATGAAGACTTTAAAAAGGAATATTTAGAAATGGTAGCGGATATTCATTCTGAGGAGTATTATGTGAAAATGGTAGTTGCTTGGTTTTTTGCGACGGCACTTGCGAAACAGTGGGATTATGCGGTGATTTATTTAGAAAATAATAGATTGGATGTTTGGGTGCATAATAAGACGATACAGAAGGCCCGAGAAAGTTTGAGAATTTCACTGGAGAAGAAGGGGTATTTGAAGGGGTTGAAAAGAAAGAAAGAAGGAGAATTAATTTAATGAAAATCACAAAAGTTATGTTTGTAGGATTGATTTCTTTGTTGTGCTCAATAAATTCATTTACAAATACAAATTCTGAAAATGATTTTAAAAAGTATGTATTAGAAAAATTAGAAGAAATAAAAAAAATTGATATTTATAACAATGATACGACTACTAAATATCACAATAGGAATGAAGAAAATTCAAAAAGGTCTGGCTTAAAAAAATTTATAATTGATAATTTTCCTGAAAAAAGTAGCGAATTATTAGAAAAAAATAATGAAAGTTGGGATGCTGTTTGGAAAGACAATGTTTCTTTTCTTGATGATTTAGAAATAAAATATGGCTTTAATACGAATTTGTATGAATTTTATAGAGAAGAAGATAATAAGGAAATAAAAAAATTAATGGAGTTAGCTATAAAATTAAAAAACACAAAAAGTTTATCTTTTGATCAATTGAGAAAGTCAAAAGAAGAATATGAAACAGAGAATAAAAAAATGAATGATAAGTATACTGAATTACATGATTTAATGGAAGATGAATATGTAGATTATGGTGAAACGATTGGTTATGGATGCTATCCTAGACATTATTATAGCAATTTAGAAAATTTTCAAGAAAAATGGTTAAAATTTAGGGAAGATGAAGCATTATTTTATTCTGAATTGGAAAATAAAAAAGATGAGAAAATTTATTTTGGAAAACTTTTTGAAATAACAAAAAAACAGAACGAATACTTTGAGGATATTATAAATAATATAAAAAAAAGCGATAGATATAAAGAAGAAAAATATATAAAAGACAAAATATTGAAATTTGGGAAATAACGAATACTAGTAAAAAAGATTATGCAATAGACAAGGAGATAAAATGGAAAAAGAATTAGAATCTGAATCTTTAACTTTATTTGAAAATGAAAATGTTGAAAAAACTGAAACTATGAAAGTTAAAAATACACTTTTTACTATTTTAAATGGTGAAAGAGTTGATTTAGAAATTGAAGAGATTTTTGATAGTAACAGGTTTTATGAGATAAAGGCTGTTACATTTTCAGCTGATGAAAGTTTTTTGAATAAATATCTGACGCCGTTTAAAAATGTTGACTTGGTTATTGGGATACAAGATGTAGATGTCCAAATTAGAGGATTGAAGGCATTAGAAAATGAAACTAAGAATTTGATTGAAAATCAAAAGGCGATTATTAAAAAGAAACAGATTCATTTTTTTGAGAATCTTTCAAGAGAGAATCAGGAAAATATTGTGGACGAAAAGTGGAAATTGAGAGTGCCAATAAGTTCGACAATTCATAGTAAATTTTATCTTTTGAAAAATAATATGGAAACGAGATTGATTTTTGGATCAGCTAATCTTTCATTTCAGGCTTTTTCAAACAAA
This sequence comes from Leptotrichia sp., assembly GCF_057270615.1. NCBI lineage: Bacteria > Fusobacteriati > Fusobacteriota > Fusobacteriia > Fusobacteriales > Leptotrichiaceae > Leptotrichia > Leptotrichia sp. The sequence goes on along the minus strand of NZ_DBHIXN010000018.1, from coordinate 26,063 downwards.
AGAAATCAATTTGAAAATATTGTCATTTTTGATAATTCCCCATTATTTACTCAGTTTGAAGAATATTTTAATGAAATTACTTTAACTTGTACTGATTTTATTACTAAAGCTATAAGGAAAAAAGCGAAAAATAAAATTAAAATTTTAGATGAAAATAATGATGAAAAACAGGAAGAGAAATTTTCTGTAAGATTTACACAAGATGAAAGTGCTAAATTGCAAATAGATGTTTCAAAAGATGTTATTAAAGAATTTAATGACGTGATTATTAAAGAAAAAGATAGCGTTGCTTTACCAATAATTGAGGAAATTAAAACGATTGATGAGAAACAGAAAATAGTTGAGAATGAGAAAAAAGAGGAACTTGAAGTTGAAAAATTTGCTTATGAATTGTCGATTAATACTATTTCACGACAGGCTAAAAAGAAAGAAAGTATGGTTGTGACACCTGAAACATTTGCCAAAAAAATAAAGCCTAAATTGGAAATTAAAATTGCTCCAAAATTAAATCAAGCGACTCCTGAAAGGGAACTGTTATTTTCAAAAGATACTGACCGTGGATTTGGTCGTTCGGGATTATATATTGAAGAAAATGGGAACACGAAACCATTTGGGCAAAAAGCTGGAAAAGAAGAAATAAAAAGTTCTATTGAAAGTATTGTAAAACTGATTGAGAACTATAAAAAGTATGTAATCGACTATAACGATAATTATGGTTCAAGAATTGTTGAGATTATTTTGTATGCGTTCACTTCGCCTTTTCTTCAGGATATTCGGTTCAAACTGGAATCTGATTCAGAAAAATTGGATGTACCACAATTTTTATTTATTGGAGGAACTGCGGGTTCGGGGAAAAGTAATTTATTGCAGATTTTACAAAAAATGCTGGGCCTTTCTAAATCAAAGCCTATTTTGTATAATAACATTATTCCAACTGGAAGAACTAAAAAAGCAGATACAATAACACAAATTCAATTATGGATGAACGAAAATAATGTAGCTCCAATTTTAATTGATGAAATTGACGAAGAATTTTTTTCAAATAAAGATAGAGGAAACAACTTGATTGTAAATGTTTCAAATCTTTCTACTTCAAATTTTGATTTTACGCCTTGTTTTATTGGAACGACAAATGCTTTGGAATATTCGTTGCCACAACGGTCACAAAGAAGATCATACTATGTGAAAAATGATAAAGTTTTTGACACGGAACTAAAGAAAAAATCTGTAAAAGCATATACAGAAGTACTTGAAATAGTTAACGATACTCTTTTTCAAGATTTTGTTATTCGATTTGCAGAAAAATTGACAGATGACAATTTAAGCTGGAAAAATTATTCTCTACATTCTTCTACAGGATTGATAGATTTCCTTTATTGGTCTCGTGAAATTTTTAAGGAATATTTTAAAATTGCTCAAATCGATGTTCCTAATTGGTTTCCTGAAACTAGGTATGATGACACTGTAGAAAATAATCAGTCTTTATGGAGAAAATTATACGAATATAATCATCAAGATTTTAAAGTACAAAAAGAAAAAGGTGTGTATTTATTCAAATTAAAAAGTTTAGATAGTGAAGAAGGGCAAAGCAACAGATTTGGTACAAAAATTCTTCCGTCAACAAAATATTTAAATGCATTATCACAAAAATGTAAAAATGACAATAATTCTTCAGATATTATCGAAATTAAGATAAAGGAGTTTCATGATTGGATAGGAGTACCTTTGCCGAAGGAATTGGAACATAAGAAGACGATTCTAGATTTTTTTAAGAAAAAGAAAAGTGAGAATTGATTTTCATTGTAATGTCAAATTTTTTTTGATATAATTTAAGTAATTAAAGGGAAAGTAGGGAATTAATTATGAAAGAAAAGAAAAAAGGACTAGCAATTGGAAATTCTGATTTTAAGGAGATAATAACACAAAATGGATATTACATTGATAAAACAAAATTTATAGAGGATTTACTGGAAGACTTATCTAAAGTAAAATTATTCACAAGACCTAGAAGATTTGGTAAAACTCTAAATTTGTCGATGTTAAAATATTTTTTTGATGTGAAAAATGCAGAAGAAAATAGAAAATTATTTGAAGATTTGTATATTTCAAAAAGTGAGTATATGAAAAACCAAGGACAAAATCCAGTAATTTTTATAAGTATGAGAAATGCGGAAGCAGAAAATTGGGAGGATAGTTTTTTTAATATTAAAAATCTAATTTCTAATTTATATGATAATTTTGAATATATTTCTAATAATTTAAAAAAAAGAGATTTAGTTGAATTTGAAAAAACATGGTTAAAAAAAGATGAAGCTGACTGGGATAATTCATTAAAGAATTTATCAAGATATCTGTATGAATATTACGAAAAAAAAGTTATAATTTTAATAGATGAGTATGACACTCCAATGACAAGTGCCTGGAACGAAGGATATTATGAAAAGTCTCGAAGATTTTTTAAAAGTTTTTATTCAAATACATTGAAAGATAATGAATATTTACAATTCGCAGTTGTGACTGGGATACTTAGAGTAGCAAAGGAAGGGATTTTTTCTGGCTTGAATAATTTAAAAACTTATACAGTTTTGAATAATAAGTATGCAGAAAGTTTTGGATTGATTGAAACAGAAGTAAAAAATGCTTTGAAATATTATGGATTAGAGCAAAATATTGAAAAAGTGAGAAAGTGGTATAACGGCTATAAATTTGGGAATATTCAAATTTATAATCCGTGGAGTATAATTAACTATCTTGATGAAAAAGAAATCAATGTTTATTGGATAAATACATCAGATAATAGACTTATTCATTCAGCAATAGAAAATGCTAATAAAGATCTGTTTGAAGAGTTAAAAGATTTGTTTAATAATGGAACAACAGAACAAATGGTAATGGCTTCATCAAATATGGATAGATTAAAAGACCCGCAAGAAGTATGGCAGTTGTTACTTTTTGGAGGGTATTTGACTGTTGAAGAAAAAATTGCTATGAATGAATATGCTTTGAAATTACCAAATTACGAAGTTAAAACATTTTTTAAAGATATGTTCGTTCAAAATTTAGGAGGTTTTAGCAGATTTAAAGAAATGATAAAAGCGTTTAAAAATTTAGAATTTGATAGATTTGAAAAACTTTTAAACGATATACTTTTAGTGTCAATGAGTTATCACGATACTTCTAAAACGGAAAAACCATATCATACTTTTATTTTAGGAATGATGCTATATCTTGATAACGAATATACAGTTTTATCAAATAATGAAACAGGATACGGAAGGAATGATTTAGCTTTAAATCCGATAAACAAAAGAGATATTGGATATATATTTGAGTTTAAAGTGGCTAAAACTGAAGAAGAGCTTGAAGAAAAAGCAGAAGAAGCATTGTGTCAAATTGAAAATAAAAAATATCCTGTTTTATTAAGGGAATGTGGGGTAAAAGAAATTGTACATATTGGAATGGCATTTTTTGGAAAAAGAGTTAAAGTGAAATATAAAGTTGTGAAAAATTAAAAACTATTTTTTTGAATAAATTATAAAATTTATTGTAAAGTTTTTGAAATGCAATAAGACAAATGGTTGACAATATATTAAAAATAAGGTAAAATTGTGTTCCTTGGCAGGGGAGCAAAAAAAGGTCTCGTAAAAAAATGGGGCCTTTTTATTTATGAAAAAATTTTTCTTAATTGCAACAATATATTTTTTTTGATATAATTTAAGTAAGTAAAAAGATTTAAATTTATCAAAAAAATAAAATAAAAGTATAAAGAAAGGAAGTTTAAACTATGATCGCAGTTATTGATTATGGAGTGGGTAATCTTTTTTCTTTACTATCTTCTCTAAATTATGTTGGACTTGATACAAAACTGACTAATAATGTTGAAGAGATTAAAAGTGCGAAAGGGATAATTTTGCCAGGAGTGGGGGCCTTTAGGGATGCTGTTTCTAATCTTGAAAAATATAGGTTAAAAGATATTTTGATAGATGAAGCGAAGAATGGAAAGCCGTTTTTGGGAATTTGCCTTGGAATGCAAATGCTTTTTGAGAAAAGTTATGAATATGGTGAATTTGAAGGGCTTGGGCTTATAAATGGAACAGTTGAGGAAATAAAAAAATATATTCCAAAAAATTCTGATTTGAAAATACCTCATATGGGTTGGAATAGCTTGAAAATAAATGATGAATTTAAAAATGATAAAATTTTGAAAGATGTGAATACTGAAGATGAAGAATATGTGTATTATGTACATTCATATTTTGCAAAAACTGATATGAAAAATATTGTTGCATATTCAGAATACGGAACAAAAATTCCTGGAATTGTGAAAAACAAAAATGTTTATGGAATGCAGTTTCATCCTGAAAAATCTGGAGATACTGGATTGAAGTTGTTGAAAAATTGGGGTGAATTGGTGAAATAAAAGTAAAATTACGATTATTTTACTTAATTTATTCATTTTGGGGTTGGTTTTGATAATTTATTTTTTAATTGAAAAAGAGGTATTTATGAAGAAGATAATATTATTGATGAGTATTTTTACAATAGTAAATATGAATGCTAAAAGTCGAAGCGAAATGATAAGTCAGGATTTATCAAAATTAGGAGTTTCTCAGGAAATAATATTAAAAACAATAGAACTGGATAAGGAAATACCTAATGTAGTGAGCGAACCTGACAGAGAAAAAGTAAAAAAATTGGCATTAAAGATTGAAGAATTGTTGAAAAAGAATGAGAAGAATTTTGTATTGTCAGAAAACTTGATAAATATTTATAATGCACTTGGAAAAAGTGATGCAGAGAAATTAAATAATTTAAAACGATATGAAAAATATAATCCTTATGAAGTGTCGAAATTGTTTTTTTCAAATATGTATTATTCCAACAAGGGAGATTTTGATTCTTACAATAAAAATTATGAAATACTTAAAGAAAAATATCCAGATTATTTGATTACTAGAATTGCTGTAACATATACAATAGGAGAGGATGCAATTTGGAATGTTATGCAAATAGATGAAAAAACAGCACTTGCAAGTTTAAATTCTATTATGAAAATGTGTGATGATAAGAAAAAAACGGAAGAATCACATATTTCTGATGAACAGGCTTGGGCGTATAAATTAACAATGGGATGGTTTGCAATAAGTTTCTATTTAAATGAGAATCGTACACAGGATGCAATTAATTTTTATTATGAAAATTTTGAAGGAAAAAATAAGCCTAATAAAGAAATATTAGATTATAGTAAGTATCAAAATTGGTTTATAAAATCAGAGTTGGCAAGGGCAAATAAAAATGATTTCTATAATAATAAAAAATTGTTTGAAGAAAATTTAAAAAAAATAAATATGTTTGATTGATATTTTAAAAATAGCTAATTATTGCAAAAGTAACAATATAAAAATTCAATAAAAGAGTTTTTATCTAAAATATTATTGTTAAAAATTTCAGATTTTAACAAATGATAAAAAATTTTAAAAATAAAGGGAGAAAATAACTATGATAGAAATTTTTCCAGCAATAGATTTACATAACGGACAGGCAGTTAGATTAAGACAAGGAGATTATAACCAAGTGGAAGTGTTTTTTAAAAATCCTGTTGAAGTTTTGGACTTTTTTAATAAAAATAATTCAAAAAATCTTCATATTGTGGATTTGGATGGAGCAAAAGATGGGAATACAAAAAATTATGAGGTTATAAAAGAATTGGTTGAAAAAAGTGATTTTTTTGTTCAAGTAGGTGGCGGAATCCGTGATGAAGAAAGAATAAAAAAATATATTGAATTAGGAGTAGATCGTGTTATTTTGGGAACGATTGCCGTTGAAAATGAAGAATTTTTGAAGGAAATGGTAAAAAAATATGGCGATAAAATTGCAGTTTCTGTAGATGCGAAAGATGAGAAGGTTGCAGTTAAAGGATGGACTGAAACTGTAGAATTGAACTCGGTTGAATTTTGCAAAAAATTATCGGATATAGGTGTGCAAACAATAATTTATACCGATATTTCAAAAGATGGAATGTTAAGCGGAACAAATCTTGAAATTTATAAAAAATTGTCAAAAGTAGTTAATTCAGATATTATTGCTTCAGGCGGAATTACATTTTTAGATGAGATTAAAGAGCTTAACAAAAATCATATTTATGGAGCAATTGTAGGAAAGGCAATTTATTCAGGAAATCTTGATTTGAAAGAAGTACTCAGCATTAGTAAATAATATTTTAAAAATTATATAAATGAAATTAAAAATCTAAATATTGTAAATCTGTTTGATAACAAAAAATTATAATATAGCAAAGGGGAAAGGCCCCTTATCATAGAAAAATATTAAGTTATTGAACAACATCTACTAAAAGAAAGTTGGTATAAAAAAATGCTTGCAAAGAGAATTATTCCCTGTTTGGATGTGAGAAATGGAAAAGTTGTAAAAGGAGTTAATTTTACTGGTATAAAAGAAGTTGATAGTCCAGTTGAATTGGCTAAATTTTACAATAAATCTGGGGCTGATGAGCTTGTTTTTTATGATATTACGGCTTCGGTTGAGGAAAGAGGATTGTTTACAGATATTTTGAAAGAAGTGGCAAGTCAAATATTTATTCCGCTTACTGTTGGCGGTGGAATAAATACTTTGGATGATTTTGATAGAGTTTTGAAAGCTGGAGCTGATAAAGTAAGTGTCAATTCTGGGGCAATAAGAAATCCAAAATTGATTGAAGAAGCTGCAAAAAAATATGGAGATCAATGTGTTGTTTTGTCAGTCGATGTAAAACGAGTTGATGGTAAATTTAAAGTTTTTGCAAAAGGCGGAAGAGAAAATACTGGAATTGATGCAATAGAGTGGTTTGTAAATGGTCAGGAAAATGGTGCTGGAGAAGTTGTTGTAAACAGTATTGACACAGATGGAGTTAAAAATGGATTTGACTTAGAATTACTTGAAATTTTATCAAAAAAGTTGTCAATTCCAATAGTTGCATCAGGCGGAGCTGGAAATATGGAGCATTTTAAAGATTTATTTAAAATTCCAGGAATTGATGCGGGACTTGCAGCTTCGATTTTTCATTTTAAGGAAGCGGAAATTATGGAGTTGAAAAAATATTTGAAGAGTAATGGTGTTGAGATGAGAATTTGATATTTTTTAATAAGAAAAATTTTGAAAATGAACTAAGAGGAAATTATTATGAAAAAAGAAGAAATTTTAAAAAAATTAAAAGAAATTAATAAAAAGAAATATTCAATTTTAAAATTAGGACTTTTTGGTAGTTTTTCTAAAAATAGTGATACTGCTAATAGTGATATCGATATTCTTGTAAAGATGGAATTTAAAAAGGGAATGTATCAAAATTTTTGTAATTTACACAAAAAACTTGAAGAAATTTTTCAAAAAAAAGTGGATTTAGTTGATGAAAGTATGTTTGAGTATAAATTTAAAAATCCAAAAGTTCAGAAATCTAAAGATGAAATAAAGGAAGAAATTTTACGGAGTGTAATTTATGTGTAAAAGGAAGAGAAATGGAAGATTTATTAAAATATATTTACTTATTGAGAGAAAAATTAAAATATTAAAATAAATAATTTTAGAAAAGAGGTAAAAATGAATATAGAGCAAATAAAATTTGATGAAAAAGGGCTTGTTCCTGCGATAATACAGGATTATTATACAAAAGAAGTATTGACACTTGCATATATGAATAAAGAAAGTCTTGAAATAACTTTAAGAGATAAGAAAACTTGCTTTTTTAGCAGAAGTAGACAAGAACTTTGGCTAAAAGGGGAAACTTCGGGGAATTATCAGCATGTTGTTTCGGTAAAATATGACTGTGATGCAGATGCTTTGCTTGTGGAAGTAAAAAAAGATGGGCCTGCTTGCCATACTGGTGCTGAGAGCTGCTTTTTTAATTCATTGTTTGAAGCAGAAGATTATAGCAGTTTTACGCCTGAAAAACTTTATGAATTGATAAAAGATAGAAAAATTAATCCAAACGAAAAATCTTATACGACTTATTTGTTTGAAAAAGGGCTTGATAAAATTTTGAAAAAAGTTGGAGAAGAATGTACGGAAGTTATAATAGGGGCTAAAAATAACGATAATGATGAATTGAGATATGAAATTGCAGATTTATATTATCACACTTTAGTTTTAATGATTGAGCAAGGGCTTACTATTCAAAATGTGAAAGATGAACTGGCTAAAAGACATGTTATTGACCATAAAGTTAAACAGGAAAAAATGGGTGGTGAAAAGTAAAAATAATTAAAGGAGCTGATAAAAATGCAAATTAAAAAAATAATTTTCCCATCAAATCTTCATGCTCATACATTTTATTGCGATGGTAAAAACAATGCTGAAGATTATATTCTAACAGCAATAGAAAAAGGATTTACAAGTGTTGGCCTTTCAGGGCATTCTTTTACAAAATTTGATACGGAATATTGTATGTCTGAAAAAGGTACATTAGAATATTTGAGAGAATTAAAAAATTTGAAAGAGAAATATAAAGATCATATTCAGGTTTATATTGGAATTGAAGCTGATTTCTATTCGGGATTTAATCCAAAACTTGATGAAAATTTAGGACTTGATTTTAGAATTGGATCAGTTCATTATATAAAGGATAAAGAAAAAGAGGAGTATTACTGTGTTGATAATATGCCTGAACTTTTAGAGTACGGAATAAAAAATTATGCAAATGGAGATGAAAAGGCATTTATTGAAGCATATTTTGATAATATTGTAGAAATGGTGCACACTCAAAAGCCTGATATTATTGGGCATTTAGATTTGGTAAAAAAATTTAATAAAGATTTTAAATATTTTGATGAAAGTGCTGAATGGTATAAAAATAAAGTCGAATATGTACTGGATGAAATTGCTAAATCTGAAGCAATTGTTGAAATTAATACAGGAGGAATGTCACGTGGATGGACTCAGACACCTTATCCAAGTTCTTTTATACTTGAAAGAATTTTAGCTAAAAATATTCCAGTTACCATTTCTTCTGATGCACATGAAACTAAAAACATTGATTTTTATTTTGATGAGAGTTTGGAAATTATACGAAAAATTGGATTTAAAAGTGTTAAAATATTAAAAGATGGAAAATTTCAGGATTTTAATATTTAAAAATTGATATTTAAAAACAGGACATAATGGGGTGATAAAATGTTATTAGGTGGAAATGAAACTACAAAAAAAATTGATAATTATGCGATTAGTGAATTGAAGATACCGAGTATTGTGCTTATGGAAAATGCAGCGATTTCATTTACAAAGCATATTGGAAAGAATGAAGATAATTTTCTTATTATTTGTGGAAAGGGAAATAATGGAGGCGATGGATATGCAATTGCACGACAATTATTTTCAAAAGAAAAACAAGTTAAGATTTTTTGTATTAGTGATGAAAATATGAGCAATGACTGTTCTGTAAATTATGAAATTTGTAAAAATTTAGGAATTGAAATTTTTTATAAGTTGGAAGAATTAGATAAGCTGCTTTTAGAATGTGATGTTGTTGTTGAAGGGATTTTTGGAACAGGGTTAAATTCAGAAATAAAAGGCATTTATAAAGATATTATTTTGAAGATAAATGAATATTCTAAAAATAAAAAAGTTTATGCGATTGATATTCCATCCGGAATTAATGGCGATACTGGAGAAATAATGGGAGTATCTGTTAAAGCTGATGTTACCATTTCTTTTGTCACATATAAAAAAGGCTTTTTAAAATCAGATATAAAAGAATATTTGGGAAAAGTGATTATTGAAAATATTGGATTGAATAAAAATAATATTGATCATATTGTCAGTGAATATTACTTGACATCTGAAATAATAAAAGGTTTTCATATAAAAAGAGATGAAAATTCTCATAAGGGAGATTTTGGGAAAGTATTAATCTTTGCTGGAAGTAGTGGATTCTATGGTGCAGGGAATATTGTGGCAAAATCGTGTGTGAGAAGCGGAGCTGGACTTACTACTGTAATTACTGATAAAAATAATTTTTCACTTAACGTATTTGTTCCTGAAGCTATGAGTTTTCCGATAAATTTTGAAAATATAGAAGAAAATTTTGAAAAACTGGAAAATGAAATCTTAAATAGTGATGTAATCGCTATTGGGCCTGGAATTGGAAAAAGTCAGAAAGCATTAAAAATATTTGAAAAGCTAATTAGTATTGATAAAAATAATAAAGGAAATGTGATAAAACTTGTGCTGGATGCAGATGCCTTGAATTTATTGTCTGAAAATAAAGAACTTTTTGAAAAAGTAAAAAATAGAAGTGTGTTAACCCCACATTTAGTTGAATTTTCAAGATTATCAGGATTTTCTCCAGAAGAAATTAATAAAAATAAATTTGAAATAGTAAAAGATTTTGCTCAAAAATATGAAATAACTTTACTTTTAAAGGGGAAAAATACAATTATTACAAATGGGAAAACTCTTTTTGTGAATAGTACAGGAAATTCCCGTATGGCAAATGGAGGAATGGGAGATTGCTTGACTGGCATAATTTGTTCATTGGCGGGGCAAAAATACGGGTTAGTAGAATCTGCTTGTATAGGAGCATATTTGCATGGTAAAATAGCTGATAAGTTGGTAGAGCAACAGTATATTGTAAATGCAAGTCATATTATTGAAAATATTTCAGAATGTATGAAAGAAATTTTTGAAGTGTAATTTAATTTTTAAGGTGAGAAACTTAATGAGAAGTATTTACAATATTATTGATTTTGAGAATAGCAGAAAACGAGAATGTGAGAGTGATTATTTTAATTCTAAATTTTTTGAAACGTTTCCAACTAAATATGAAAAACTATTGCGAGAATATGAAGTTATTTTGTTTAAAGGCAATGTAAAAACTTCATTTTTGAGTATGAATTTTTCTGATGATTTTCTTTATGATGGAGAATACAGTTTTGTTGAAAGAATTTTTTTAACTTTGTTTGGAATTATTCGTTTAAAAGATTCAGAGAAAAGTTTTGATAATTTTATTGATTTTGAAAAAATAAAAAAATTTAAAGAGATATTTGATAAAATATATAGAGAAATTTTTAATGAAAAAATTGATAAAGGGGATAAAAAAGTTATAGATTTTATGAATGAATTAAAACTGGAAATTTCTAAAGTTTTGAAAAGATTTTCATCGGAAGAAGTTAAAGAATATCGAGAGATTATCAAGGAGTATGCTGGGACAACTTGGGAAAAAATGAAAAAGCTAAGAAAGAAATCTGAAAGTTTATTTCACAAAAAGATTTTATTATATAAACTTGTCAGCTTGGAAAATTTATTGAATATTCAATATGAGAGACATTTTTTACAAAATTATGTTTGTATTTGGAATGATCTGTACTTAGATAACGATTATGACGATAATGGAGCATTTTCAAATTTATTTTTTCTTAATAAAATTGATAAAGGTATTTATTTTGCAGATGATATGGTACTTTTCTCATTTGAGTTGGTAAAAGTTGCAAAGAGTTTTGATGAATTTATGGATAATATTGAAAAATTTAATTTGGCTAGTTATAGCCGATTTTTTAAAAAATAAATAGCAGTTTTTACTAAGATACGACAAATTAAAATTATATTTTTACTAATATAAAATTAAATAAAGAAAAAAACAAAATAAATAGAACTATAATAACATATCTAAACACAAATTATTAAAAAAACATTTGAAAAAACAAAGGAAATGTAGTATACTATAACATATATTTGACTTTAATTAATAAAAGAAGGAAGAAGGAAAGAAAAATGGCATTATTTTCTAGTGATAAAAAAGTAAAGGAAAAAAGAGAAAACACAGGATTTAACGGACAATTTTCAGCAGATAATGATGAAAATACACATGGAACTAGTACAATTTCAATGGAAACAACAATAACAGGAACTATTGAAACAAATTCTGTATTTAATATGGAAGGTGTATTAAATGGTGATATTAAAGGAAATAAACTCGTTCATGTTGGAAAAACTGGGCAAGTAAAAGGAAATATTACTGCTGAAACAGTTGTTGTAAATGGAGAAGTTTCAGGAGAAATTATAGCTGATAAAGTTGAAATTGGAAATACAGGAAAAGTTTATGCTACAATAACATCGGCTGTATTTGTAATTCAAGAAGGCGGAATATTTGAAGGAAGAAAAAAAATAAAAATAGCTCTCATAAAAGAAGAAGATGACAAAAATAAGAAAGAAAATAAAAACAACGAAAAAAATCCAAAAGCTAAAGTAGAAGTTGCTGAAAAAAACAGCAATGAATTATAAAATTATAAAAAATTAACTATAAGTAGTCATAGATTTTATTTATTAAATTTATGACTATTTTTTTTGAAATTAATTTTCAGCATTGCTCTTTTTTCACTATACATTAAATTGAAATTATGATAAAATCTAATAAGTAAATTAATTAATATTACAATTCCTCAGTTTTAATTAGGTGGGGTTGAGTATATAAAATAAATAAAAAAGGAACGAAAATTGATGAAATTTATTACAGAAAATTTAGAAGAAATAAAGGAGATTATTGAATATGGTATTAATGTAAAAATTCTTGATTATCATAAAAGTTTTCAGAAAATAAAAGATAAAAAAAATATCGTTATTTTAGGAAATTTTGATGGTGTTCACAAGGGACATCAAGTAATTTTGAAAAAAGCGGTAAAAAAAGCAAAGGAAAAAGGGATAAAAACATTAGTTTACACGTTTAATGAATATCCTAAAAATCAAAAAATCAAAATAACGACTTGTTCTGAAAAGGCATACTTATTAAACGAAAACAAAATTGATTATCTTTATTTGGACCAATTTGAAAAAGTAAAGAATTATTCGCCTGAAGAATTTGTAGAAAAAGTAGTCGCAAATGATTTGAATGCGGATGAAGTTTACTGTGGTTTTAATTTTACTTTTGGAAAAGGTAAATCTGGAAATATCGAAACGCTTGAAAAATTATTAAAACAAAGAAATATAAAATTAAATGTACAAAAAGCTGTACTAGATGAAAATGGAAAAATCATAAGTAGTACACGAGTTAGAAATTATATAAAAAAAGGAAACTTTGAAAAAGTTAGAGAGCTTCTTGGACATAATTTTATTATTCTTGGAGAAGTTGTTTATGGAAAACAGCTTGGAAGAGTTATAGGTTTTCCAACAGCTAATTTAAAATTTGAAAATAAAATTTATCCAGAATTTGGAGTTTATGGAGTAAAAATTCATATTCAAGGTGATGAAAAAATTTATAATGGAGTTATGAATATTGGACGGAATCCTACAGTTGATGTTGGAGTGCTTAGTGTTGAAACTAATATTTTTGATTTTAATGAAGATATTTATGGAAAAATTATTTTGATTGAAGTTCTAGAAAATATTCGATATGAAAAAAAATTTGGTTCAGTAGAAGAATTAAAGGAACAAATTGGAAAAGATGCAAATTATTGGAAAAATAAAATTTTAGACAGATAGATAAATATCAAAAATAAGAAGAAAACAGGTAAAATATGGAAAATATAATAAAAATAAAAATTGAAAATTTTGAAGGGCCTCTTGATTTGCTTATTCATTTAATTGAAAAAAAGAAGATGGATATAAATTCGATAAATATTTCACAAATAATAGATGATTATTTGAATTACATTCATGCACAAAAAGAATTGAATTTAAAAATAAAAGTTGAATTTTTGATAATGGCAACTGATTTGATTGAAATTAAGGCTTATTCAATACTAAATAGAGATAATAAAAAATTTGAAAAAATCGAAAATTTAGAAAAAAAGATAATTGAATATCAGTTATTTAAAGAGATTTCTGAATTGTTTTCAAAATATGAAAATGAGTACAATATTCCTTATCAAAGGTCGAAAATAGAAAACATGGATAACAGTGAAAAAATAATTGAATATGATATTTCAAGCCTAAATTTAGATAATTTATTCAAAAGTTTAAAAAATTTGATTAATGCAAAAATAACTAAAAAAGATGGTTCTGAAGAAAGAATGATTTTAAATTTAGAAGATGATAATTATTCAACAGAAGAAGCTCATAATGAAATTTCTGAAATTATAAAAAAAAATCAAAAAGTCGAGTTCAATCATCTGTTAAAAAATAAATTTTCTAAATCTAGAATAGTAACTTTATTTCTTTGTATTTTAGATATGTTTAAAAATGGAGAAATTGATATAATTGTAGAAAAAAATATTTTTTTTATTGAATCCATAAAAAATAAATAAATAAAAAATTAAAAGAAAGGAAATTAAATTTTAATGTTTAAATCTAGTTTTATAGTAATGATAATAAATATGTTAAGTCGAATTTTAGGACTTATAAGAGAAATGATTATCGGAAGCATTTTTGGAGCAACTGGAATGACCGATGCCTATGTCAGTGCCACAAAAATCCCAAATTTTTTTACAACATTATTTGGAGAAGGATCTTTAGGAACTGTATTTATCCCAATTTACAACCGTGGAATGGAAGAAGAAGGAAAAGAAAGAACAGATGATTTTGTGTTTTCACTTTTAAATTTAATAATCGCATTTACATCGACACTTTCAGTAATTATGATATTTTTTTCCAAGCAAATTTTAAAAGTGACAACAGGTTTTGACGATCCAAAAAGATTTGATGCAGCAAATAATTTACTAAAAATTGTAGCTTTTTATTTTTTGTTCATTGCACTATCTGGAGTTGTGTCATCACTATTAAATAATTACAAAAAATTTGCAGTTTCAGCATCAATGGGAATTGTATTTAATTTAACAATTATAATAGGAACTTTGCTATTAAAAAACAAAATGGGAATTTATGGACTTGGTGTAGCTTATTTACTTTCTGGAGTTTTTCAATTAGTAATAATGTTGCCACAATTTTTTCAAATCATGAAAAAATATAAATTCATTTTAAACTTAAAAGATGAATATGTAAAAGAAATGTTTATTTTAATGGCTCCAACATTAGTCGGAATTTTTGGTTATCAAATAAATGAAATCGTTGACAACAGATTTGCAACTTCGTTACCAGCAGGAACTGCAAGTGCATTAAATTATGCGAGCAGATTATATTTGCTTCCAGTAGGAGTTTTTGCAATTTCACTAGCAGTTGTGATTTTTCCAACATTGTCTAAAGCAGTCGTAAAAAATGATAACAGAACAGTAAGAAGAGTTATACATCAAGGATTGTATATGTTGTCGTTTCTAATTGTACCATCAAGTGTAGTTTTATTTGGATATGCAAAAGAAATAGTAAGATTAGTTTATGAAAGAGGAAAATTTAATGCAGGAGCTGTAAAAATTACTTCAGAAACTTTGCAATTTTATGCCTTAGGACTTTTGTTTTTTTCAACAATACATTTACTTACAAGAAGCCACTATGTTTACAAAGATAGAAAATTACCAGTAATTTCATCATTTACAGCAATATTTACAAATATAGTACTAGATGCCCTTTTGTATAAACAATACAGACACGTAGGCTTGACATTTGCAACTTCGTTTTCAGCTATGATAAATTTTATAATTTTGTATATTTCATTAAATAAAAAATATGTGAAATTAAGAAATTTAAAATATATTGCAATTTTGGGAGTAACATTTGTAACTTCAATGATTTCATATTGGATTTCAATCTTAATAAAATTTCAAAATAAATATGGTATTATAGTAAATTTAGCAATATTTACGATAATATATTTGATTATTTGGTTTATTTTGATCTATATTTTTAGAAAAGATTTGATAAGAAAAGTTTTAAAAAATAAAAAAAATGGAATGATAAATTATGGTAAAAGAAAAAATTAGATATACAAAGACAGGAAAACGAATAGAAGTTTATGAATTTAAAGCTAAACTGCATCAAAAAGTGGTAATGAGTAAAAATCAATTTGAAGAACATATTTTTCCAAAACACCCTGAAATTTCTCTGGAAATAATAAAAGAAGTATTAGAAAATCCAGATTTTGTAACAAAACAGTCAAAATCTCGTAAAGAGCATTTTTATCAAAAAAAAATCGGAAAACTAATTTATTTCGTAGTAATTTCACAACACAAAAACGTTAAAAACCTCAGATTCGTTCTAACAGCCTTTATGGCAAAAGATGAAAATTTTCTAAAAGAAAAAAATATACACTATAGATATAAAAAATAACTCTTAAAAAAAATCACCGCGTAAAAAGCCGTACAATCGCTTAAAATTGATTAAGCCATACTTTTTATCGTCGATGATTTTTTATTGCTTCAAATCGCCTTATTTTTATAAAAGTAGATTTGAAGTATTTTTCTAATCTTATATTAGAACTTTTTCTATTTATGTGAACCTTAAATAGAATTTTCTTCTATACACACTATAAAATAATGGTTTTATTACTATTTTAAAAATCCTAAAGTTCTATAAAAGTTCTATTTTTTTAGTTTTTTTCAAAATTTTTTCTATCTTAATTTCAATATTTTTCCTTTATATTTATAGTATAGCACTTAAATTTTAATAATTCAACCATTATTATTTAACTTTTTCATAAGTTGTTTATTAGCATCTTTATACAAATGAGAATAAGTATTTATGGTAGTTTGTAGATTATCATGTCCTAGGCGTTTGCTGATTGCAGTAATGTCAGCTTGAATAAATAGCAAATATGAAGCATGAGAATGTCTAAAATCATGAAGTCTTATTTTTTCAACATCGGCTTGAATACTGTACTTTTCCAAAATATATCGTAATTGAGTTTTTTTTAAATTAAAGATTCTTTGAGATTTCAAATCTTTTTTTGATAATTCTAACTCAAATTTAGAAAAATATGATTTTAAATCTGAAATAAGATTTTCAGGAAGAAGAACTTTTCTTATTGATCCTAAAGTTTTTGGAGCGGTTATATATTCTTTTTTCTTTATATGTGAAATAGTTTTATTCACATCTATAAATTTTTCTTCCAAATCAATGTCATCAAATGTAAGAGCTAAAACTTCTCCAATTCGTAATCCAGTCCAAAACAAGACTTTAAATATAATAATCGCATCTGAATATTTACCATTTTTTTCTTTATTTTTTGATTCAAGAAAATTTATAAATTTATTAAAATCATCCACTGACCAGATTTTCATTTCAGAACGATTTTTTTTACTTCCAAATGCCCCTAAATTTTTACAAGGATTTTCATTCAATCCTTGATATTTTGCAGCCCAATTAAACAAACTTTTTAAAGCTGCATAAATATTAGCTTTAGAATTCTCGCTAAACGGCTTTCCATTTTCATTTTTCTTTTCCAGCATCTCATTTTGCCATTCCCGTATCATATAGGAATTAATTTTGCTAATCTCAACATCGCTAAAAAAAGGCAATATATGTAACCTAAAAAAATTTTCCACAGTATTGATAGCTGTAGGTTTATGTCTTTTGCTATAATCCTCAAAATAAAGTTCATACAACGATTGAAATGACATATTTACAGATTTAGCAATTTTTTTCTTAAATTCATATTCATATTCCTGAGCTTCCTTTTTCTTCTTAAACCCAGTTTTTTTGTACTTTTTATTTACACCCTTGTAATCTTTAGCATAAAACATCGCATACCATGTCTTTTTATCTGCGTTATAATAAACTGGCATTTTTAATCTCCTTAATTTTTGATCTTAAATAATTATATCATATTTTTATCTCTACATAATAGAAAAATTTATCTCGATTTTTTTGATTTTGTGTGATATACTTAACTTGAGATAGGATGTGAAAATATTTAATGAAAGTAAAATTAAAAGAAAATGGAACGATTCATGAAGTTTTTGGAATTGTTATTTTAGATAATCGAAAAAAATTGTTTTTATTATATAGTAATTTTGAAGTTCTTGATACAGAGTTAGAAATTATAGATGGAAGGATACCTTTTGATTGGCATTGGAAAATAATAAATAAAGAATGGTGTAAGATAATTATAGGTCCAAAAAAATTGACAAAAAATCTTATTTATGCTGCATATCATTGGGAAGGAGAAGAAGCTTTAGAATACAAAAAATTACAATCTGATGAAATGAAGAAAAATTGGCAAAAAAATTTAGAATATTATGATGAGGTTTTAAATTATAGCAATATTTTCGATAATATGCTATATAAGTTTGAAAGATAAATAAGGAGTTTATATGAAAATAAGATATAAAAATATAGATTATTTAGTAATGGGA
Organism: Leptotrichia sp.; assembly: GCF_057270615.1. Classification (NCBI taxonomy): domain Bacteria; kingdom Fusobacteriati; phylum Fusobacteriota; class Fusobacteriia; order Fusobacteriales; family Leptotrichiaceae; genus Leptotrichia; species Leptotrichia sp. The sequence goes on along the minus strand of NZ_DBHIXN010000018.1, from coordinate 7,905 downwards.
ATATGTTATTTTAAAAATAATAAGGAATTGCATTATTTAATAGAAGAAAAAAAAATAAAATGGATTTCAGAAATTTTTATTGAAGTAGAAAAATCCAAAATACCATTTAATTGGTCTCTTTCATTAGAGAATAATTCAAAATATGATTTTTTGTGTGGTTATTATGAACTATGTAATTTGCCCGAGCATTTTGAAGGAATTATATTGGGAAATAAAAAGGATTTGGAAATTTTCAAAAAAAGAAAGAAAGAATTGGAATTATGGTTAGAAAAATTAGATTATTATAACAAAGAAATAACTTTTGAAAAAATTCTTTCAAAAATTAAATTGTAGTTCTCCATTTATAAAATTTTTACATTACATAACATACATTAATTAAGATGGAGTAATATGTAATAAATATAAATAATAAAATATAATATAAAAATCTATTCTATCGCATACTTTTGCCAAACACATTTCATAAATTACTACTAGCATTCACATTATTATTCATTCTTTAGATAGATTTTTTCATAATTTTTAAGACTTATTCCATTACTTAAAATTTATATAATTCATAAATTAATTTTTGAGGAATTTTCTTATCCAATTTCCATAATATTTTCATTGGTTTATCGCCTTGACTGCTGTAATATTGTGCATTTCCTAGATAGATAAAAGGATTTGTCTTGTTTCCATTCATAAAAGCATATTTTCGTATAAAAATGTGAACCTTAAAACCTTTTTCTTTATGATGAATAAACATTTGTCCAACACTTGAATTATGAGAAGTTTTTGGTTGACTTATCCACTGAATAATATCATCTGCAAATAATGAATTATCATACTTTAAATTCTCTTGAAAAATGTGCGTTTTATCAATTGTCGCAAATAAGCAAATATCTTTATCAGTATTCGCATAACCAGCTCTCCAGCTGCCTTTTGGCACCTTAGAATCAAGCAATATTTGCAATTCAACCCGCTTGTATTCTTTATACGAAATGAGAATATTTTCGTTAAATTCATCTAAATCATTTCTTTTAAATTCATTCAAACCTAGATGAATTAATTGTTTCAATCGATTTATGAAATTTAATTTATTTTCTTTTTGTTGAGATTTCATATTGTTTTTTTCATTTAATTTTTTATTTGAAAATAAATTTTTATATTTTTTTGAAAATTTATAGCCATAAAGACTTTTTTCTAAAATCTCATCTTCTATTAATTCTTCAAATATTCGATTTAATAAGTAATGTTTTTCAAAATTTCTTTTAATATCAAAAAATCTCTTATATTTGTTTAATAAATCACTATTATTAATATACTCTTTTCCAGTCGCTAAATAATCAATAATTAAAAAGGTAAATGGCTCAACAAGTGTTATTTTCTTTTCTAAATATTCTAAAAATTCAATTTCAGTTGTATTTAATGGATTTTTCTCATTTTCATTTTTAAAAATTTTAGAATCTTCAAATTGTAATTGAGCATTATAAAATGAATGCATTTTTAGGCATAATTCCTGAAATAGCTCAATATTGGTATCAAAATCTGCTATTTGCAAAAACTCATTTTCAGATTTTCCAATTTCAGCTTTATAATCTAAATACATTTCCTTTAAAATATTTTTTGAACTAAAATTAATCTTTTCTATTTTTTCAATAATGCGATTTTGGCAAATTCTATCTAGCTCCACATAACAAGATTTTGGAATATTTGAAAATTGATTTTTAATTTCATTAATAATTTTTTCTTTTTTTGTGAATAAAGTATCTTTATTATCAACTTCACTTGAAAAATAATTTATTAATAAATAATCTTTTTTGTGATTTCCAATAAAATCAATAATTGTTACAAAGTCTTTATTTTTAGCCTTTCTCAATCCTCTCCCAATTTGCTGTATAAAAATTGTTGACGACATTGTGGGACGTAAGAATAGCAGTAAATTAATTGTTGGAATATCAATTCCTTCGTTTAAAATATCTACTACGCATAAAATTTCAATTTTTTTGTTTTTGAATTTTTCTAAAATTTCTGATCTTTCGTTTGAACTTGTATTTGCTGTGATCACAGCTGATTTATAACCTTTTTTTGAAAATTCTTCCTTCATAAAAAAAGCATGCTCTATATTCTGGCAAAATGCAACAGCACTTAGTTCATCACCATCGAAGCCAAATTTATTGATTTTTTTAACAATGTAATCGGCACGTGTGTTCAATAATAAATTTTCTAATAATATTTTTTCATTGTATTTCCCATTTTTGTAAGGAATATTATCATAATTAATCGTATAATCATTTATTCCAAAATAATGGAAAGGAACAATCAAGTCTTCTTCCAAAGCCTCTTTTATTCCAATTTCATCTACTACGTTATAATCACAAAGTGATAGAATGTCTTTTCCATCCATACGTTTTGGAGTTGCTGTTAATCCTAATAGAAATTTTGGATTAAAATATGATAATGTTTTTAAATAACTGTCTGACATTGAATGATGAAATTCATCAACTATAACGTAATCAAAAAAACTAGGCTTAAATTCATTGTAACAATTTCTTAAAGACTGAATCGAAGCAAAAATTATACTTTTATCAATTTCCTTTAAACCGCCATAAATTCTTCCAAATTCATTTTTGTCAATTTTAAGAATTTTTGAAAAAACATTTATTGCATTTTCTAGCAACTCTTCACGATGAGCAATGAATAAAAATTTTATATTTGAAGTTTTTGATTTTTTATCATTTATTTTAAATAATTTATTTTCAGTATTGGAATTAATTTCAAAAAACTGTTTTATATCCATTGCGGCAAGATAAGTTTTTCCTGTACCAGTTGCAGAAATTACAAGGCCCTTTTTATTGCCGTTTATTCTAGTTTCTTTTAGTTTTTGCAAAACTCTTTTTTGCATGCTATTTGGTACAAATTCATTTTCTTGTTCAATTTTGGTTTTTCTATAATCAAAAGTATTTTGTACATTTACAGATTTTTTATATTTTTCATATTCATCAATAAAATCTTGTGTCAATTCTATCGCTTCATTACTATGCCACAGCTTCTCAAACTGATTTAACGATTTTCCATAAATATTAAAAAAACTGCTATCTGTCAGCTTCACATTCCATTCCTCTGCTGAATACAATGCACTTTGACTAATATTAGATGATCCGATTACAACACTATGATATTTTTCTTTTTCAAATAAATATGCTTTTGTGTGAAAACTCTCGCTTGAATTATTATAAATTTTTACCTTTATATTTTTATACGATAAAAGTTTTTGTAATGCCTTTGAGTCCGTAATATTCAAATAAACAGATGTTATAATTTCTCCTTGAATTCCTTGTTTTTCAAGTTCATCCAAAGTGCTTATTAATAACTGAATCCCTGAATATTTTATAAAACTTACAATAAAATAGAATTTTTTACAGTTTAGCAATTCCTGCTTTAAATAAATAAAAAAATTACGAAATTTAGCCTTTTCGTTTATAATTAATTCATTTATATTTCCGATTATATCTTTATTTTTTCGTTTTAACGGTAACTCAAAGTGAAAATCAGTATTTTGAATTTTTATTTTTTCTGATTCATCTGTAAATGCCTGATTTAACAAATACAATTGTTTTTCAGTAAATTCAATAACTTTTTGATAATCATTTTTTTCAATAAAATTAGAAATTTTATCTGAAAAAGTTTCCAGAACTTCAAATTCCAAATTTTCCTTGTATTCAGTCATTTCCAGAAAATTATCATTTTTTTCTTTTGCATTTACTAAATTACTTGACTCAGATTTCTTTGCTAAAATACTCATTTTCACCCCTTTTATTTTAATTAATTTTTACAAGAATTTAAGTTCTTTAAATTATTCTTTTTCTAAAAATTCTAAAATTCTCTTATTTCCAGTTTTATGCTTCATCATTTTAAAAAATATTCTAAACATTATTAAAACATCATAGTAACTTCCGTGTAACTGGCTTTCTTCAAATGGAACGTTGTAATAATTGGCACATTCCATAAGTTTTGGCCATTTGTAGTTTCCATAGGAAGAACCTGTTACTTTTACAATATCTATATTTGTTAGCATTGTATCAAATTGATTTTGCAATGGAAAATCTACAAAACTTCTGTCAAATTTTATGTTATGAGCGACAAAATGGCTTGTATCCTGACAAAATAAAAAGAAATTATCCATATCTTCCTTAAAAGTCAAAGGATATTCAATTCCTGTATTTTGAATAATATTTTTCCTTTCACTTAAAATTACATCATCTGTCAATCCATTTACATTAATTGCACCTTCATTTAACTCTTCGCCTTCATTTCTAAAATAAAATCTGTTAAATTCAGAAACTTTCTTCCATCTGTTTCTTTCATTCTCAGAATTTTCAGAATTATAATTAACTTTTATTGCAGACATCGACAAAACAGAACTTCCTTGAAATCCGTTTGTTTCCACATCAAAAAATATAATATTCTTATTTAATTTTATTTCTTTATTCACTATTTTCTCTTTCCTTTTTGTTTTTTCCTAAATCTAAATTTTACATCGAATAAACTTTTGGATTATTTAATCAATAGATATGTTCGATAATATAAAACTTTTTATCTATACTTTGCTTCAAAATACTTTTATTTTATAAATAGTTATCGAACAAGTCTAATTTTTATATTCATTTATACTAAGATAAATTAGTCATTTAATTTTAATACTGATAAAAACGCCTCTTGCGGAATTTCTACATTTCCAATCGCCTTCATCCGTTTTTTACCCTCTTTTTGTTTTTCTAATAATTTTTTCTTACGGGTAATATCTCCGCCATAACATTTTGCAAGGACATTTTTACGAAGTGCCTTTATTGTTTCTCTTGCAATTATTTTTGTTCCAAGTGCAGCTTGAAGCGGTATTTCAAATTGCTGTCTTGGAATTACATCTTTTAATTTTTCAACAATTGCACGACCTCTGTAATAGGCATTATCCTTATGTGCAATAAATGAAAAGGCATCTACTGGATTTCCACTTACCAAAATATCTACTTTTACCAAGTCTGATTCTTTGTATCCAATCATTTCATATTCAAATGAAGCATAACCTTTTGTACGTGATTTTAATTTATCATAAAAATCAATTACAATTTCTGCAAGTGGCAAGTCATAACTGATCATAGTTCTCGTTTCATCAAGATAATTCATATTGATAAATGTTCCTCTTTTTTCCTGACAAAGTTCCATCACATTTCCAACATAATCTTTTGGAACAATAATTGTACCTTTTACATAAGGCTCTTCAATGTATTTTTTCCCTTCTGGAAATTCTGCAGGGTTATCAATTACTATCATTTGTCCTTGTTCAGGTGTTACGTGATATTTAACAGACGGTGCTGTTGAAATCAAGTCAATGTTAAATTCACGACGCAATCTTTCTACAACTATTTCCATATGCAAAAGTCCTAAAAATCCACATCTGAATCCAAATCCTAACGCAAGCGAAGTTTCTGGAGCATACGAAAGTGATGCATCATTTAGTTGTAATTTTTCCAACGCTTCTCTTAAATCTTCGTAGTCATCTGTTGAAACTGGATAAATTCCAGCAAAAACCATACTTAGTGCAGGTCGATACCCTTCAAGTGCTGTACTTGTTGGATTTTGTACGTGTGTAATAGTATCTCCAACTTGAGTATCTTTAATTGATTTAATGCCAGTAATAATATATCCAACTGAACCAGCTGTCAATTCATCCGATTCTTTCATTTTAGGTGAGAAAATTCCAACTTCTAATACATCAAATTCTTTATCAGTAGACATAATTTTGATTCTGTCACCTTTTGCAATTTTTCCCTCAATTATTCTAACATACGTTATAACTCCTCTAAAATCATCATAATGCGAGTCAAAAATTAACGCTTTTAACGGATTATCAATTTCTCCTTTAGGAGCTGGAATATATTTAATAATTGCTTCCAATAGATCTTCAATTCCAAATCCAGTTTTTCCAGAAACAAGAACTGCTTCATCTGCAGGTAATCCTATAACATCTTCAATTTCCAATTTAACTTTATCAGGATCTGCAGATGGTAAATCAATCTTATTTATTACAGGCAATATTTCCAAATCATTTTCCAAAGCTAAATATACGTTTGCTAATGTTTGTGCCTCTATCCCTTGAGCAGCATCAACTACAAGCAAGGCCCCATCACAAGCTGCAAGCGATCTCGATACTTCGTAAATAAAGTCAACGTGTCCTGGAGTATCAATTAAATTTAACTCATAAGTTTCTCCGTTTCTAGCCTTGTATTTCAATGTAACTGCCTGTGCCTTAATAGTTATCCCTTTTTCCCTTTCTAAATCCATGCTATCTAACAGCTGATCTACCATTTCCCTTTGCGTTACAGTCCCTGTTTGTTCCAAAAGTCTGTCCGCAATAGTAGATTTTCCATGATCAATATGTGCAATTATCGAAAAATTTCTTTTATTCTTTTGATCCAACATTTATATTGTTTCCTCCGTTTACTCGTTTATTATTTGTTATATGTTTAAAATGAGCAACTATTCTATCCGAACTTAGTTACTCAATAAATAATATTTATATTATATAATAATTTTGCATTTTTTCATAGTCTTTGTGAAAAATATTTTATCAAAATTTAGTTATTTTACATTATATACAATTTCTTATAAAATCACTCTACTATTTTATTTAAATTATAAATTTATTTAACTTTTAACTAATTTCTAGATTGGAAAATAAAATAATTTACATTTGACAAAAATTCCCTAAAATACGATTTTGGAATTGAAATCAATGGCGTTTTCGCTGGAAGTCCGTAAATTTCATAATTTTCATTGCCAAATCCAACTTTTCTAGCAATATTTTTAGAACGGAAAATATGATAATCATTCGTTACAATCAATACTTTTATTTTTCGATTTTTTCCATTATTATTTAAAATATTTTTACCATCTTCAATATTTCTTATCTTCTCAAGACTAAATCTAAAATTCTCAACAGTATTCTTAGATTTGTCCTCCAAAATAATCCTTTCTTCATTAATTCCATTTTTCAAAAGTTCCCTTTTTATCGCCAATCCTTCTGCCACATTTTCATTTTTTCCTTGCCCACCAGTTGCAATAACCTTAACTTCTGGATTTTTCTTTAAATACTCCGTTGCAGCCTTTATTCTTTCCATAAGTGATTTAGCAGGCTTTTCTCCTTTTACTCTTGCCCCTAGTATTATTACATAATCTACTTTTTTATTTTCATTTACGGCTTTTCTATCAGTTGTGTATTCTTTTATTATAAAATATTGCACAAAGCAAAATAAAAAAACAAATATGATGATAGAAATTTTTATTAATATTACAATTGTATTCTTCATAAGTTTTCGATTGTAAAAATATCCTTTCTTAAAATAAAGGCTGTTCCATTTCTGAAACAACCGCTATAAAATAATTATTCTTTCACGATAGCTGTAAAATCACTCCAATCTTCAACTTTAAAAGCTCTAATATCCCTTACGGAATTTTTAAACCATTCGATAGATTTTAGTTTTGTTATGGCTTTATAAACTTCAGCTAAAGTATTTTTTTCAGTACTATTCACATATAAACTGCCTTGTGTCCACTCAAAACCCAGTATCTCCAATTCCTGTCGAATTTCATCGTAAGCCCTGTTATATGGATCCCCATAATTTTTTTTCAAATCATCAATTTTTAAATCAAATGCAATTGCATACATCTGTATCCCTCCTTTTTTAAATATTTTACAACAATATTTTAGTACATTTTACCATAATTGTCAATTTCTTGTTTTTATTTTTTTATTGATGTTTTATTTAAAAAATACTATAATAAATTATATAAAAACTATTGAAATATTTAAGAAAGACTAACTATAAAAAGTCAAGCATAAATTTTAAAGTTTTTAGATAAAAT
>NZ_DBHIXN010000017.1:0-36802 GCF_057270615.1 Leptotrichia sp. | reverse complement strand
TACTGTTTAATTTTTGGAATAATTGATTTTCTCTTGTTCCAAGTGCTTCTACTCCGTATCTTTGTTCCAGTCCATCTGCAAAGTTATACGTGTCAGTTACTTTAGTTGGCGTTACTTTGCTGTCTGTTGCCCAATTTGTATAAGAAGATTTTGCCATATAGATACTCTTAACTTCTCCTGTGCTTTGATCAAGAGTTGGAGTTGCTACCCAAGTCAATGATCCTGAATAAACAGTCCATTTTGAAACTCCGCTATGAAGTATTGCATTGTTATATGGATCCAATATCTTGCTGTCATTTATCTTAATATATCTGCTTGTTGTACCTTGTGCAGCTTCCACTCCAAATATAAGATCAGCTTCGCTTGTTAGTGCTCCAAGGTTGTCAATAGCTTTTGTATAATTCTTGCTAGATGTATCAACATAAAGTCCAATGCTTGAAGCAGATACTGTCACAGGATTTTCAGCAGTTGTAGTAATCACCACAGGCTGAACTTCTCCTTTACCTCTGACTATGATCTTAGCTGTAGGGCTTCCTGCAGGTGCATCAATTGTAACATCTCCCATCCGTTTTGTAGTTGGATCGCTGTTCATCTGATAAACTTCATTTGAACCAGCTCCGCTAACGTGAATATTACCTCTATTTATTATAGTTCCACCTTTAAGGTAAACTCCAGCTCCTGAAGCCGAGTCAATATTTATAGTATTATTATTTTCAAGTGTCGAATTTTTTCCAAGCACAACCCCTGTCACATTTGAAAGTCCACTTGTACCAGTTCTAATTACACCGTTATTTACAGCTTTTGCTCCTTCTTCAACATAAATACCAATTGTATTATCAGCATTAAGCACTATATTATTATTATTTGTAACAGTCGTTCCATTTCCAACTCCGTACATACCAATGCTGTGTTTTCCGTTTACATTAATCTGTCCGTTATTTTCAATTGTCCCAGTTGAAGCAGCTGTCTTAGAATCTCCGATATACCCAGCAGCCATACCAACACTATATACCTGATTAAGCGGATCAGATGCTCCAACAGAAATTATTCCGCTGTTCTTAGCATTTCCTCCATTTACTGTATAAATTCCAACATTTCCAATACCATTATTAAAATCAATATTTCCAGTATTTTCAATTGAACCTGCAGCATAAATACCGTAATTATTACCACTTGTTCCAACAGAAGCTATATTTGTGCTATTTTTAATAACTCCAGTATTATCATTTGAATAAATATACACTGAATCATTATTTAAATTAACATTAGAAATCTTGCTTTCAATAGTATTTCCTTTCCCAACATTTACAAATCCAAACGATGTATCTCCAATATTAAGCGATGTTCCTGTATTTGTAATCTTTTGTCCGCTTCCAACTGTATAAACAGCAACCGCCTCTTTCTTGCCAACATTAATCGTTCCACCTGTCAAGTCAACATTTCCGCCTTTTGAGTACATTGCAACTGCACCGTCTCCAGCATTAATATTTCCTGAATTTGTTTCCTTAAATCCATAAACTCCAACTGCATTCTTTCCAACTGTTATAGTTCCGCTATTTATCAATGGATTTGTTGCAGCATTAGTCGCATTTGTATACATTCCAACATTTGGATCATTCAATGAAGCTGAATCTCCAAGAGTTATAGTCCCTTTATTTTCAGTTTCATAAGCTGCATTATTTCTAGCAGTCTTCGCATACATTCCAACATTTTTATCTGTTGCAGATGTAATTGTTCCTGTATTTTCAAATCTTACCAAACCTGTAACATTTCCTGGCTCATAAGTAATTCCAACCCCTTCATCTCCAACTAATGTTATAGTTCCATTATTACTAAGTCCAGTAGTTGTATTATACACGGTTTCAGCCTTAGTAGTTGGATTTACATAAATGTCTGAATAGAATATTCCAGTTGATTTATTTCCAGCGGTTATTTTTCCATCATTTGAAATCTTTGTATTATTAAGACCATAAAGCCCTGTTGAAGTATCTCCCAATGTTATATTTCCAGTCGAACTATTTTTAATAATCGCATTTTTACCATAAATTGCGGCAGATCCTGCTCCTGATAGATTTATAGTTCCATTGTTTGTTAATGTTACGACATTTTTATTAGTATCAGTATTTTCCTGTGCCATCGCAATTTGTCCAGCTTGAGTACCAGTAATAGTGTTATTATTAGTTATACTTGAGTTCGATATTTCCAATTGTCTGTAATCATCATTAGCATTATCTAAATTTACTGGTTTATCAACCTCCAAATGACTCTTATAAAGCATAAATCTTCTATATCCAGTTCCAGAAATATTTGGCTTTTCAGTTGCTGTTAATCCACTAAATAAATTAGTTATTGATGTATTTGACAACTTCATATCAACATTTTGAGTTAAGAATAATCTTGAATCAGGTTGCATATTTAACGTTAAATTTCCTAATGTGCTTGTACCACTTCCATAACTGCTTCTTGCCCAAGACGCAACATTTGCTGGAGTTAGTTGAGTATAGCTTCCTGGAGCTCCAGAACCTGTATAATAAAATGCAGTAGCACGTGTAGCGGCATTTGTTCCACCTTCAACAGTTGCTGTCATAGATTTGTTTATTAAAATTTTACCTGTTCCAGGTGTATAGAATAATAATGAACCTTTATCAGTTCCTGTTCCAGCAACTACCGTACTTGTACCGTTATTATTACCAATTGAAATTATACCGCCACCTTTATCAGCAAAAAAGTTTACTGCTCCATTATATGCTTTTACATCAGCCTTATTAATTACCAAGTTACCATCTGAATAAATTCCTACTGACTTATCTCCGCTAACATCAGCAGTTACATCTAATTTTCCACCAGTCAAACTGGCACCTTGTAAAACTACAACTCCAGCAGTTCCTCTTCCATCAGTTCCAGTAGTAACTTTTGATGATCCTGAAGCACCAGCTACAGTAACACTACCTCCATCTGCAACAATATAAGAATTTTTTCCAGCAACAAATCCATATGCTCCGTCTCCTGTTACTTTTGTATCACCTTTATATGTTAATCTACCTTTATTAACAAATACTCCATTTGCATTATCTCCAGTTACAGTTATATTTACTCCAGAAGCAATATCATTTCCTATTCCTTCATCAACATAATATCCTGTTGTTTTCTTACCTTTTATAGTAATATTTCCACCTGTTCCCAAACTAATTTTTGATGCTTGATTTGCATAGGCTCCAACAGTGTTATCTCCAAATACAGTAATCGCACCTGTATTTATAATTTCTCCATTTTTTGAATTATCAGTATCAGCGAAAAGCCCAATTCCATCTTTTCCATCAATAGTTGCATTTCCAATGTTGATAGCACCAGTATTAGTAACTTTTCCTGTTTTTGATATAATTCCTATACTATAATATTTTGATGTTCCAGATATATCAGATTCTCCTAATGAAATATTTCCACTATTAGTAATATCTCCACCTTCTGTCGAATAAATTCCAACATTCCCTTTACCTTCAGTTAACGTAATATCTCCGCTATTAGTAACCGTTCCTGTTGAATAAATTCCATAATTTTGTCCTGTAGTCGCTTTTGAGTCCATAGTTATATTTGTACTGTTTGTGATAGTTCCTTTTGTATCAACTGAATAAATGAAAAAGCCATTATTATTTAAAGTTGCACTTCCACCACTTATCTTAAATATGTTTCCTGTTGATCCTGTATTTCTGTTTACAAATCCAAAAGAATTATCTCCTATTACATAATTAAATCCTGTACTTTCAACTTTTTGACCATCACCTGTAGCAATAACAGCCCTAGCATCCTTTCCAACTTTTATTGTCTTACTTCCTGTTATCTCAACATCTCCACCTTGCGAGTAAATTGCAACTCCCTTATCTCCAACTGTAATATCTCCTGTATTCTTTTGCTCATAACCAAACATTCCAATTCCAAATTTTCCAAGTTCGATAGTTCCAGTATTTTCCAACGGATTAGAATCTTTTGCAGTTGCATTTGTATAAATACCGATACTTCCTTCACTTGAAGATGTGGCACCATCTCCTAAAAGTTTTATCGTTCCAGTATTAATACCTTTTACAGTTTTACTAGCATTTGTATTGTTTTCTACATATATTCCAACTCTCTTTTTATTAATAGAAGGAGCAGCTGCAGTAGAATTATCATCAATTGTGCCGTTATTCTTTACATCTATATTTGTTATAGAGCTATCCAATGTACCAGCTTTGTAATACATTCCGATTCCGCCATCTCCAGTAATAGTAATTTTGTTAGCATTCTCAAGCCCTGTTTTTGTATAATCTTCAGCTAAAAGCCCTACAGATGATTCTCCTATGCTAATTTCTCCAGCATTTGTAATATCCGTGTCACCTTTTCCAGTATTTTTACCATAGATTGCAACTGAATTCTTTCCGCCCATAGTAATTTTAGCACCAGCATTATTTTTTATAGTTCCATCACTTGCATACATCGCAACTGAATTTTTACCATTTAATTCAATAATCTTATTATTTTCAAGTTTTACCCACTTATTAGCAACATTAGTATCATCATTTTCCTGAGCCATAAGTTTCACATCATCATCATTTGATGAGATAGTTGTATCATTAATAATTGAAGAACTTGACAACGATATTTTCTTATAATCAGCATATGTTTTAGGACTATCTATTGTCAATTTACTTTTATACAATAGAAAATCCTTATAGCCAGCACCACCACTATTATCAATTATTTGGGTAGCCGGTATTCCAACTTTCGTTAAATCTAAATCAGAGAGTTTTGTATCAACATAAGATGCAACGACAACGTTAGAATTTTTACCCATTTTTAAAGTTAAATTTGTCCATCCAGTATAACCACTACCAAGTGATGCTATAGATGATGGATATGAAACTGTAGACGGTGTTGATGCTGGTGCAATGTAAAATGCAGTTCCATCTTCATCAATATTAGCATTTGTAGTTCCAACAAAATTTACTTTCTTAGAATCTGTTTGCATAAACCCAAGTGAATTAGCACCTACTTGCACTGTAGTTGTTTTTCCGTTAACACCTAGATTTATATCTCCACCATTTGAATAAACATTAATTGCTCCATTTTCTGATTTAATTGTAGAGTCTCCAATATTAACTTCCCCGTTATTAGTAGCGTACACTCCTAATCCAGATTTACCTTTAGCTTCAATATTAGAAGGTCCTGCTGTCTTACCAATATTTACAACTCCACTATTCATTGCAATTGCACCAGCAACTTCCTGTCCTTCTACCTTAACAGTTCCACCATTATTATTAATAACAGCTCCTGAACCATCTGATACAATACCCTTTACTTTATTAGCTGTTAAAGTTATATTTCCTGTATTAGTAGTTTCTCCTGTTCCTTTAGAATAAATCCCAACTGCTTCTGTTCCTGTTCCACTAATAGTAGCTTTTGTAACAAATTTATCAGCAGATGCGTTATAAATTGCAACATTATTTAAACCATTAATAATTAAATTAAATGCATTTGATACATCAATATCTCCATTTCCATTATAAATCAAGATATTTCCACTTCCTCCAGCTTCCATTGTTGATGTTCCAGTTAATTTAAATGTATCTTTAGTTGTTGAACTATCGTCTTTACTATAATTAAAATATAAACCAGCATTTCCACTACCACTAACTTCCATATTAAATGTTGAAGCCAAACTTGTTCCATTACCACTGGCTTCTCCATTTAATACAGCACCTCCATCTAAATCAGCCCATCCTTTAAAATAAACTCCAGCATTTCCAGTTCCACCAAGAGTTACAGTGGAAGGATTTAAAGTAATCTGAGCTGCCCAATATTTAAAATTGTCATTTACAAAAATTCCAGTATTTCCAGTTCCAATAATATCAAGCTTCCCAGCTCCAGTATTTTCTATAACCCATCCATTACTATTTGCAGCAGTATCTCCATTTCCATTTGATGCTTCAATTCCAGGTACTCCAACATTTGTACCATATTTAGTAGTGTCATAACCTTTTGTTGTTGGCATATCAATATAAGCAAAAGTTGAATTATTTCCAGCTAGACTCACACTTCCATTATTAGTAAACTTTTGCGTTCTATAATTATTACTTGCACGTTCATTTAATGCCAACCATACTACATTATTAATTCCACTTGCATCTATTTTTCCATTATTAGTGAACAGTAAATTATGATTTCCTGCATGAAATTGACTTGTATACATCTTAAGGTTAGTACCTGACATATTTATTTTGGTAGAATTTCCAATAGTCCAAGCAGATTCAGCACTATCACTATGGGCATCCGTATGAAATAACCATCTTTGACCATTTGCAGTTGTTCCTCCAACACCTGTAAAATCAATATCAGTATCATTTATTTGAATGTTTGCATTTCCTGTGTTTTTTATAAGAGCAAATGAGTTAACTCCATTTAAAGTATATGAAGTTGCATTATAAGGCCATCCAGTGTAACCATTAGTATCTGCAGAACTTGTAAGTTGTGCATTTGAAAATGTAACTGTTCCTCCAGATGTATTTGCAGTATAATCTATTTTTGCACGTCCCCCAGATGTTAAAGTGTTAACATTTATTTCTGAAGCAATTGCTACTTGCGCTCTGTCACTAGGTGTATATCCATATAGTGCATAAGGACTTTGTCCTGCTTCCCACTTCCAGTTTCCTGCACCATCCTTTCCTAATAAATATGATTCAGGTCCATTTCCAGTTCCAGGTGCTGATACTGGAGCAGGTGCACTTGGTGGAGTAATACTAATACTTACTGTTGGAGTGGCTGGTGAAAATGATAATGGAGTTGGCAAAGTTAAACTTGGTAAAGTTGGCCCGTTTATAGTTAAACCTGTTATAGTTACTGGAGCAGGATTTACACTCGGTGCATCCGGTGCCTTTATAGAAATTTCAGGTGCTTTAAATTCAATAGCTTCAGGTGTTGCGGGTGTTACCGGTGTCTTATCCGCAATAGTTATAGCCCCTTTCACAACTTGCTTTGGTCTAATTGCCGCACTTACGTTAAATCCTACTGTTGGCTCCAGCAAAGGTCTTACTCCAACTAGTCCGTAAGAATTGCTTTCAAGACCTGTTCTGCTTGATGTAAGTGATGAATTTAATTTTGAGCTCTTTCCTAGAAGTGAATATTTGCTGCTTGTTGGGTTTACTGCTCTTTCATACAGGCCTCCTCTTTCAAATACTCCTTCATAAGGATATTTTGCTTTTTTGTCTCCTCTTCCTTTATAAGCTCCATTCCAATTGTTAAAAAATTCATTGACTCCATATTGCCATGAACTCCATGGAGATTTTACCACATGATCTCCCTGTTCCATAAGCTGAATTAGTTCCAGATTTGTTTTTTTCAAAAGTTTGTCATTTTCTTTTCTAGTTTCCTTAACCTTATGATGTATGTCAACAATTGATGTAGAAATCATCTGTTTCTGATTTTCGATGCTTTTTTCTTCCTGTGCAGAAAACACATTAACTGAAATACTTATCACACCTGTAATCAAAAATGCAATCAATGCTGAATCCGTATACGAAAATTCATGACATCTTTTTGCAAATGCACGTAAATCTTTTTTGATTTTTCTAAAATTGTTCGTCATTGTTATCTCCTCTTATCTTTTCTTTATTTTTTCAACAATTCAAATCTCAATGACTCAAATTGCCATTCCAGAAAATATCTTTCAAAAGCAATAATCAATTTAAATATGGAAAAAAAGTGATTTTTTAGTGACTTTAAGTGATAATTATTTTCTCCATGTTTAATTCTGAATACTCGCTTAAAAAACACAAACTGCATAAGTTCTTACAGTTTTTACTTTTGCAATAATTATATTTGCTATTTAAGCAAGAAACAGTATAAATCAGTTCATTTCCTTTAAAGATATATTCTCTATTTTACTATTATACCACAAAAAAAAAAAAATGCAAGGGTTTTTTGGAATTTTATTTGAAAAATAATATATTATTAATCATTTATTAATATATGTATATTTAAAATAACAAAAAAAATACTCTCTATCTTAATCATAATAATTATAATTTAGAATGAGAGTAAAAATAGTTCATATTTATTAATTTTAATTTAATAAATTGGATATTTTATCATTTAAACAACTAATCAACTAATGTTGGATCAAAGTTTTCAATCCATGGAAGTCCAAACTTGTTTAACGCATCCATAAATGGATCTGGATTCATTTCTTCCACATTAAATACTCCTGGCTTTTTCCATTCACCTGTAAGTACCATTGCAGCTCCAATCATTGCAGGAACTCCTGTTGTATAGGAAATAGCTTGTGAGCTGACTTCTTTATAACATTCTTGATGGTCACAAACATTATAAACATAATAAGTTTTTTCAACTCCATCTTTTTTACCTCTAAAAATGTTTCCAATATTAGTTTTACCTTTTGTTCTAGGTCCAAGTGAAGCTGGATCAGGCAATACTGCTGTCAAAAATTGTAGCGGTACAATTTGCTTTCCTTCAAATTCTATTGGCTCAATTGATGTCATTCCAACATTTTCAAGCACTTTTAGATGAGTCAAATAACTTTGCCCAAAAGTCATAAAAAATCTAATTCTTTTAATCCCTTTTATATTTAATGCAAGCGATTCTAATTCTTCATGGTGCAATAGATACATATCTTTTTCACCAATTTGTGGAAAATCATATACCCGTTTAATTTCCATAGGCTTTGTTTCCACCCATTTTCCATCTTCCCAGTAACTTCCATTAGCTGTAACTTCCCTAATATTAATTTCAGGATTAAAGTTTGTTGCAAACGGATAACCGTGATCTCCAGCATTTGCATCAAGAATATCAATATAATTTATTTCATCGAAGTAATGCTTTTGTGCATAAGCTGAAAATACTCCAGTAACACCTGGATCAAATCCACTTCCCAAAATAGCCGTAATTCCAGCTTTTTCAAATTTTTCCTTATAAGCCCATTGCCATTTATACTCAAATTTAGCAGTATCTAACGGCTCATAGTTCGCTGTATCCAAATAATCAGTCTTAGTTTCCAGACAAGCATCCATAATTGTCAAATCTTGATACGGCAAAGCCACATTTATCACAATGTCAGGCTTATATTCATTAATAAGCGTTACCAATTCAGGCACATTATTAGCATCTACCTGTGCAGTCTGAATTTCAATTCTTCCAGCATATTTGCTTTTTTCAATCCTTTCCTTAATTTCATCACATTTTGCCTTTGTACGACTAGCTATCATAATCGAACTAAACACTTCTGAATTTTGTGCACACTTATGACAAACTACATTTGACACTCCTCCAGCTCCGATTACTAATGCCTTTTTTCCCATTAATTTTCCTCCTCAAATTTACTTTATTTTTTATTTTAATTATCACCTTTAGCTCTCTACTTAAACTCATTTAAAATTAAACTGTTAAAAACCGTATAAACTTAAAGTCTAAACAAAATAATCATAGCTCTTGTGTTTGATTTTAAATCAGTTTTATTACGTTTATTATAGTATAAAATATTTATTCTGTAAATTATTTTTTTCAATTTTTTTATTTTATTTAAAATTTATTTCAATTCCATTATCATAACTTTTAATCCTTCTTCAGAAGTCATACTTTCCAACATCTTAAATCCAAAATTCTGATAAAATGAAATAATTTTCACTTCATTTTGACATTCAAGCCATATATATTTTACATTTATAAGTTCTTTTATTTTTAAAAAAAGATTATATGCAAACGTAAGAAGTTCTCTACCTGATATCAAGTTTTTTACACCATCTGAATAATTTTTACCCAATTGACCTAATAGAAAACTACTTGTCATCAGGTCACCATTTCTCAATATTGCAGCACTATTTCCTAATTTTTTCTGCTGAGTTTTAGATAAAACCTCAAAATTTTCTTTTGGAATAACCAAACTTCTATTTGCTATTGTAAAATATCCTAAAATTTCTTTATTTTCACTAAATATTAAATATGTACTTGATATCGTTGATTTTTCAAAATGAGAAGATTTATTATGTAAAAAATTTTCTATATCATTTTCCTTTATACTTTTAAATTCTCCCAGTATTTGATCTAATTTTTCTTTAGATAAATTATTCATTAAGTTTCTCAAAGAAACTAAGTTTTTACTCATTATCTTTCTTGTCTCCTTCTTCAAAAAACTTTTTAATTTCTTCAGGATTATTAATTAAATTAATTTTCAAATCAGGTACTTTATTTACAGTAAAACCTTCTTCCGTCATTTTTATCAATTCTTCAGCCGCTTCCTTACTTAATTCTAAATTTTTGAAAAAACTTGAAGTTGCCATTTTTATCACCTCAATTTAATTTTTATTGTATACATTTATATTATATCACATCTGATAATTTTTTCAATCTGAATTTTTAAAATTAGATTAATATTTATATATATCTAGAATTTTAAGATAATCAAATAAAGAAGTTACTATATCTAAAATTATTAAATTAACTATAAATTAATTATTATATAAGTAAAAAAAAATAGATAGAATGTTATAAAATTAATAACAATTAATAAAAAATACTCATCTAGCAAATTCACTCGCCATTTGAGTATTTTTCTTTTTCAAAATTTTTTCTATTTTTTCACAATAAAAAGTTTTCCATCACTGCTATATTCAACAAGAAAAATTTCGCTAAGATCAGTAACATTATATTTTTCCAATTCCTTTATTAGCCAATTGTTATCTTTTCCAATATGCTCTAAATTATCTTCCTGTATATTTCCTTCTGAAACCAATAAATTTGAATAACCATCTTCACCTTTTTGTATGACTATCAATTGTCCATTTGATTCCATGAAAGCATCTTTTATATCTGATATTTGTGAAATTCCCTTTGTTCTCAACTTAGTATAGAAATCAGGAATAGAAAGCGTTGCCTGTGCAAAATTTTCAGTTAACATTTTTCCATCTTTTATTAAATACACAACTTGTCCATCTATAAATTTTTTTACATTTTTATTTGAATTTTTTAGAAAATCTATTGCCGTCATTAAAAGACCCCATATTAAAAGAACTATTAAAAACTGAACTATTGTTATGCTTGGATTATAAATTACTCCACCTATAATTCCTCCAAGAACATAGTTACCTATCTGGTCTTCTGTAGAAGTTGGAGCCAGCTGGCTTCGCCCATTCAAGTTCATAAATACGACCAATGCAATAAATCCAATTGTAAGTTTTATTGCTACAAGAATTATTGAATCCAAAATCACATCATCTCACTTTCCTTAATATTTTCAAAAACCTCTCTATTTTTTAATCAGTTTAATTTTATCCACGTAAGGCACTGTCATCTGTTCAACCAAAATATTATTATCCACCCAATGAATCTGATAAAACTTGTCTTTTATTTTATAAACAGTATGCTCTGTTATTTCTGGAGTATTTATAAATATTTCATTTTCTCCTACTTTAAATTTTTCAGATAATTTTTTAATAACGCTTGCTGAATTTCTATAAACTTTTTCCTGATCATTTTTAGTTCTATAATTTTCATAGTGATACAGCCCAAACAAAAATATAAACATCAGTCCAAGCATACTAAGCTGCTTATCTCTCAAAGAAATACTTCCTTTAAACCATTTCCAAAATGCAAATACCATAAATGCAATTACAAAAATAATTAAAACAAGCAAAAATTTATCAGTTATAAGTTTTTTATTTTCTAAGTAAATAAAATTATAAAATTCCATAATTTAAATGTATTCTCCTTTCTTATAAGTTATCTTTTATTTTTTTGAATTATTTACAAATTTTGATTTATTATATCATCAAACAAAATATATTTCAATTTTTTTACAAAAAAAGCAATTCCTCTTCCACTTATATAAAGCTACGACTTATTGCTATCTTTTTGTTAAAATTCTTTCATTTATTTGACTAGTAAAATAAATAATTTTAATTTAATATGATAATCTTATTATTTAAACAATTCGTTAATTTTCTGAATTGTATAATTCACATCATTTTTTTTAGTAAAATCAACAATGCTTGTTCCCACAATTACTCCATCTGCATATTTTCTCATTGTGTTTACATTATCGTTATTTTTTATTCCAAATCCTAAAGAAACTGGCAAATCTGAAACTTTTCTAATATCATTAATAAAAGATTCCAGACGTGGCAAATCGACCTGTTTTGAACCTGTTACACCTAACGAACCGATTGCGTAAATAAAGCCATCTCCTTGAGAAACAATTTTTTTTATTCTATTTTCAGAAGTAACGCTTACAAGCGGAATAAGAGAAATTTCATTTTCCCGTAATTTTTCTGACATTTCAAAGGCTTCCTCATAAGGCAAATCTGGAATAATTATCCCTTTAATATTAGCTTTTACACATTTTTTAATAAATTCATCAATTCCATAAGAAAATATTAAATTGTAGTAAATTAGAAAAATTAATGGTTTTGAAATATCATTTTTTATATCAGTTAGTAAATCAAAAACAGTGTCAGTAGTAACTCCAGCTTCTGAAGCTAAAAACGATGCATGTGAAATCAATTTCCCATCAGCTAACGGATCAGAATATGGAATACCGACTTCTAGCATATCGAGAGCTGTGCTATCCAAATTTTTCAAAAATTGTTTTGTAAAATCAACACTTGGATAACCTGCAACAATGTAACCAATGTTTACTTTTTTCTTTTCTTTAAAAATATCAATATTTTTTTTATTTAATTTTTTCTCATTCATTTTCTAAACCTCCATTTAACTCATAAATTCCATTTTTTCCATCACTTTGCTTATCTTTTAACATAGAAAAAACAGTATGCATGTCTTTATCTCCACGTCCAGACACATTTACAACAATAGTTTCTCTCTTGTCTTTAGAAAGCGTTGGGCACAACTTTTCAAGGTAAGCCAAAGCATGCGAACTTTCAATTGCCGGAATAATTCCTTCTTTTCTTGTAACAAGCATTAATGCCTTCATTGCTTCAT
This sequence comes from Leptotrichia sp., assembly GCF_057270615.1. Classification (NCBI taxonomy): domain Bacteria; kingdom Fusobacteriati; phylum Fusobacteriota; class Fusobacteriia; order Fusobacteriales; family Leptotrichiaceae; genus Leptotrichia; species Leptotrichia sp. The sequence continues at coordinate 23,824 of NZ_DBHIXN010000017.1, read as the reverse complement.
CATCAGTAACTGGTGCATAAGTTGCTCTTTTTGTATCAAATAAATGTGAATGTTCAGGGCCTACTCCTGGATAGTCAAGTCCAGCGGAAATTGAGTGAACTGGACTTATTTGTCCATATTTATTTTGCAGCACATAAGTTTTCATTCCATGAATAATTCCAGGCTTTCCGAGTGTTAGTGTAGCAGCATGCATATCTGTATCAATTCCATAACCTCCAGCTTCCACTCCATAAAGTTTAGTTGAATTATCATTTATAAATGCGCTAAAAATCCCAATTGCGTTACTTCCACCACCAACACAGGCAATCACATGATCAGCATGTTTTCCAAGCTCATCAAGTTGTGCTTTTGTTTCATATCCGATAATTGACTGAAAATCACGCACAATAGTTGGATATGGATGAGGCCCTACAACAGAACCTATTACATAAAACACAGTTTCTATTTCAGCAACCCACGACTGAATAGCTGCAGTTGTCGCTTCTTTCAAAGTTTTCAGACCATCTTCAATTGAAATAACTCTAGCACCCAAAAGTTCCATTCTAAAAACATTTAATTTTTGCCGTTCAATGTCAACAGCCCCCATATAAACATCACATTCCAAACCTAATAGAGCGGCAGCAGTAGCAGTAGCAACTCCATGCTGTCCAGCCCCAGTTTCAGCAATCACTTTTTTCTTTCCCATTTTTTTAGCAAGTAAAACTTGCCCAAGTGCATTATTAATTTTATGAGCGCCAGTATGGTTCAAATCTTCTCTTTTCAAGTAAATATCGTGATTATAATGTTCACTCAAGTTTTTTGCATAATAAAGTGGAGTTTCACGCCCAACATAATTTTTTAACAAGTCATCAAACTCTTCAAAAAATTTTTTGTCATTTTTTAACTTTTCATATTCTTTCTCCAGTTCTGACAAAGCAAACATTGCAGTTTCAGGTACAAACTGCCCACCAAATTTCCCAAAATATGCTTTTTCATTAAAATGTTTATTTTCCATATTTTTTTCCTTTCGTATTTATATTTTTAAATTATTATTTTTTATTTTTTACCAAATTTACAATTTCTTCAACCAATTTTTTATTTTTTCTATTATTAATTTCAACTTTACTATTTACATCCAAAATTGTCGGAGAATATTTTAATGCACTAACAATATTTTCTTTAGAAAGCCCGCCAGCAAGAATAAATTTTTGACCTTTCAAGTCTTTCAAAATATTCCAATCAAATGTAATTCCATTTCCACCTCTATTTTCACCTTTCGCATCAAACAAGGGATACTCTATGTACTTTAAATAAGGTTCAATATCCGGTAATTTGTCTTTTACTGGAAAAGCTTTCCAAATTTTAATTTTTTTACCACATTTATCATTTATTTTATCAAATTTCTGAAGTAATTCCAAGCAATATTCAGGCGTTTCAATCCCATGCAACTGAACACAATCAATACCAGTTTTCGCAACAATTTCTAAAATGTTTTCAATATTCTCATTCACAAAAACTCCAACTGTTTTTTTCCCAGCCTTATGAGCAATCTCAGTAATTTTCTTAGCTAGCTCCGTACTTACTTTTCTCGGACTTTTTGCAAAAATACACCCAAAATAGTCAATATCCAAACTTTTCAACTCTTCTATTTCCTCAATCGAACGAATCCCACAAATTTTTAAATTTATATTCTTTCCTTCCAACTCTTTCCTCTCTAAAAATTCAAATTTATTAATATATCATTTTTCGCTTTTAATAATTTTTACTTTATATTGAAATTAAAACTTCCTAAAGAAGACCTCTCATAAGTGCTTCCCCAATCAAAAGCCCATCAACCCCAATACTTTTCGCATAGTCTAAATCCTCTTTCGTAAGAAATCCACTTTCGCCAACAAGAACCAGTTTTTCCTTCATTTCATTTGGAATTTTATCCATCAACTTCTTCGTAGTTTTAATATCCACCTCAAAAGTATTCAAATTTCTATTATTAACTCCCAAAATTTCTAAATTAGGTATTTTTAACGCTCTCTCAAGTTCAACCTCGTCATGCACCTCAACCAAAACATCAAGCTCCAAATCATGCGCCAATTTATGCAACTCATACAAAGTCTTGTCATCCAACATTCTCACAATAAGAAGTATCGCCGAAGCCCCTAAAAACTTAGCATGTGCCACCTGAAACGGAGTATAAATAAAATCCTTCCTCAAAATTGGCATTTCTGGAAATTTCTCTCTTATAATTTTTATAAAATCATTCTCCCCTTTAAAATATTCCTTTTCTGTCAGTATCGAAAAAGCCGCAACCCCTTTATCCACATAACTTTGTGCCTGTTTTAACAAATCAAAATCATCATTTGCAATTTTTCCCTTCGATGGAGAAGCCCTCTTGATTTCTCCAATAATCCGTACTCCATCCTGTTTCAACGCCTCTTTCAACGACGGCTGCTTAAAAGATTTTAATTCTTCTTTAAGCTGTATATCTCTTTTTATTTTTATTTTTTCTAAAATATCCATGTTTTTCCTTTCAATAAAATATAATTTTATCAATAAACTTAATAAAAATTCCCAACACGATTACATGTGTAAAAAAAATTATTATTTTTAATTTAATTTTATATTTTTTTCTTTTTTCTTTATCTTTAATTCTATTTATTTTTTCAAGCTTTTTAAAACTGAAGTATATAATTATTATTTTAAATAAAATCCAACTTATAGGAAGATTCCAAAATCTATTTTTAATCGTATTATTAAGGAGATAAGGCAAAATCCATAAAGGATCTACTGGAACATAAAATAAAAAGATAATTATAGATATTATGTCAGATACTATAAAATACCTCAAACATTTTTCTTTATATAAAGTTTTTATCATCATCTAAATTCCACTTCCAAAAAATTATTTCACATAGTTTTCGTAAAACTCATAAACTTTCCCACTCCCAATCGCTTCCAAAATCATTTCTTTTGCCTTTGCAGGATGGTCCACTACATTCGCAGTATAAAGTCCAAACATCGCATTTAACACAACTATATCAAATTTTGCAGATTTTTCTTCACCTTTTAATATTCTCTTTAAAATTTCAGCATTTTCTTCTGCTGTTCCACCTTCGATTTCAGAATGAAAAGCTCTTTTAAATCCAAAACTTTCAGGAGAAATTGTATATTCAAGAATTTGATCTCCTTTTACTTCGATAATTTTTGTATCGTCGCAAATTGTAATTTCATCAAGTCCATCATTTCCACGCACAACCAACGCATGCTCTCTTCCCAATAATTGTAATGTTTCAGCATATAATCTGTGAACAGGCTCATGATAAAGTCCAACTAACTGATATTTCAATTTTGTGTTTGGATGAAGAAGTGGACCTAAAATGTTAAAGACAGTTCTTATTCCAAGACGGCTTCTAACTTCTCGTACTTCTCCAACTAATTTATGAAAAAATGGAGCATGGAAAAAGGCAAGATTTTTTTTGTGCAGCTTTTCAATTTGGGTTGCCAGTGATTTTTCAAGTGGTACTCCTAATTTATCAAGTACATCGCTACTTCCACTTTTGCTGGAAATTGCACGGTTTCCATGTTTTGCGACAGTTACTCCCATTGCTCCCAAAATAAATGCGACAGCTGTTGAAATATTTATTGTTTTGAATCCATCGCCACCAGTTCCACAAACATCAATCATTGGAGTTTCATCCTCAAAAGTTGTACTGTATTCCAAAATATTTTTTACAAAAGCTGTAAGTGATTCTGGATAAAGGCTTTTTTCTGAAATTAGCACAAGCAATGCTCCAAGCTGTACAATATCATAACTTTTATCATCAATAATTTTACAGATTTCTCTAAAATCAGCATCTGTCAATGCAATATTTTCCTGTAATTTTTTCAAATATTTATTCATATCTATAAAGTTTCCTTTCTCTTTAGTATTTTTAGAATTTTCATTATTTTGAAAAGTTTCTGAAACTTCAATATTTAAAAAGTTTCGTATCATATTTTTTCCATATTCAGTAAAAAATGATTCTGGATGAAACTGTATCCCAAAAATATTTTTACTTTTGTGTTCCACAGCCATCGCAATCCCATCTTCAGACCTTGCCGTAACTTCAAGCTCTTCTGGAATATTGTCAACATAAAGCGAATGATACCTCATGACTTTAAATTTCTTTGGCAAGTTTTTAAATAACACAGAATTTTCCGATAAAACTGTAATTTCTGAAGTCTTACCATGCAACGGATTTTCAAGCCTTTTTATTTCTCCGCCAAAATTCATCCCAATTGCCTGATGCCCAAGGCAAATCCCCAAAATTGGAATATTCCCCAGTTCATCAATATTATTTAAAATTTCAAGGCAAATTCCACTATCCTTTGGATGCTTTGGACCAGGAGAAAAGATTATTTTACTAGGATCCATTTTTTTTATATCATCAATTGTAATTGCATCATTTCTCACAGTAATTACTTCATCGTCAGTCATTTCCTTCAAATACTGCTCAACATTAAAAACAAACGAGTCGTAATTGTCAATCATTAAAATCATTTATTTCACATCCTTCCCTTTTTCATTTTTATTTTCCTTATTTTTAACCTTTTCAATTTCTTTTTCTTCATTACAGAATTTCTTAAAAATATTCAGTACAGATGCTCTTTTATGGCAGATTTCATCATATTCCTTTTCCTTTACCGAATCAAACACAATTCCAGCCCCAGCCTGAATAAATACATTCCTAACCTTGTCAACCTTATTCAAGTCATAATTCTTATTTTCAAAAAATGCAGTTCTAATAATAATCGCAAGCTGAACATCCCCATTAAATCTCAAAAATCCGATTCCTCCCGCATAGACATTTCTCTTAAATACTTCTAATTCTGAAATAATCTGCATAGCACGAATCTTGGGTGAACCAGAAAGCGTTCCCGCTGGAAGAGCTTGAGCAATAACTTCAAATATCGACACATCCTTTCGCTTTTTTCCATAAACATCGGTCACAATGTGCATTACATGCTCATAATTCTTAATATGCATAAGATTTTTCACAACAACTGATCCACTTTCAGCAAATTTTCCAATATCATTTCGAGCCAAATCAACAAGCATTCTATGTTCAGCACATTCCTTTTCATCATTTAATAAGTCATTTGCTAAAAATGCGTCTTCATTGGCGTCTTTTCCTCTTGGACGAGTTCCAGCAATAGGAGCGATATAAATATTATCTGATGAAATATCAACTAATATTTCAGGGCTTGAACCAACAATATCTCCATATTTTGTAGGAAAATGATACATATACGGACTAGGATTAGCCTTTGACAATTTTTCATAAAAATCAAGAGAATCCATATTTGTCGCAAGTTTCAACTGTTCACTTAGCACAACCTGAAAAATATCCCCAGCCTTAATATATTCCTTCGCTTTTTCAAGAATGCCATAAAAATGTGATCTTTCCTCATCAAAATCTGTTTTTATATCATACAGCAATTCACTATTTTCAGTTCTTTTCTCAATTTCATCATTCAAAAAATCAAAATATTTTTTTTCGTCCCCATAAAACGAATATTCCTTGCTAGTCTTTGAATAATGCAAATAAGCCTTTGCATTGGCAAAAATAAACTGTGGAAACTTAAACTGCTCCTTTTCTATTTTTTCAATCTTCTCAAAAAAATGTATCGACTCATAAGCAAATGTCCCAAATAGCCCTGCAAACGGAGCAACCTTTTTTTGCTTCACAAAAGAATTATAAATTTTCTTTAAAGAATCATAGCTATATTCATTAGAATCAAAATATTCACAATCAATTCCAATAATAACTTGCCGTTCATCTTCAGCAAAGTAAGAATTATTAAACTTTTGTCTGATAATTGAATAATAATAAGTAGGTTTGTTTATCAACATAAAATATCTCACTTTCTTTATTTTTTTCTTTTTTTCACTTTTCCCAAAATTTGTTGAAATTTATAAAAAAATTCTCTCAAATCGTTTTACCGACTAAGAGAACTGAATAAAATAAAAGCATTGATCTATACTTCACCAATGCTTTTCTCATAATATTTATAATCGCAATTACAATAAATCTCAACATAGCTGGCAAAAAAATATTAAATTGTATTTAATCTTTTCCACCATATCCAACTTTGTCTAATCATTGTAATCACTCCTTAAAATTTTGTCTAATATCTTAATTTACGGTTATTATACTATAAAAAATTTATTTTGTAAAATATATTTTATTAATTTAATCATAAATTTTATTAATATACTCGAACCCATTCAAAATTAAACTGTTAAAAATCATATAAACTTACTGTTTGAACAAAATAGTTATAGCTTTTGATTCTATTTTTAAATTAGTTTTACTATAAATATAATTTATTATAAATCTATTAACTCCAAAAGGAAAAGTTATATTAAATTAATTTTAATGCTTGATCCAACACTTTTGATCCATTCATCATTCCATAATCAACCATATTAATTACATCTATATTAATATTATTTTCTTCAGCGATTTTTTTAGCTTCTGGCAAGGCATATTTAACTTGCGGACCTAATAAAACTACATCGGCTTTTTGAAATTCTGCTTTTGCTTTATCAAGCGGTTCTGCCCAAATCTTAACTTCAATTCCTCTTTTTTCAGCTTCTGCTCTCATTTTATTTACTAATAAACTGGTAGACATTCCCGCAGCACAACATAATAAGATTTTTTTCATTTCTGATCATCCTTTCTTCTTTTCCTAATTTTTTATTATTTATAATTTATAATTTTCTATCAAATTAATAAATCTGACTTTCATATTTATAGTATACCATTAAATTTTAATAAGTCAAATTTTATAAAAAAAAGTAGACAGAGTAAAAATTTCAAGAGTTTAATTTTTATTAGTATGTATTTTTAAATGCCCTTGTACAATTTACTTTGTCCTAAATCCAAAATCAATTTTTAAATTTTTTAAAAATATGTTATAATATACCCAAACCCATTTAAAATTGAATTATTAAAAATAATATAAATTTAGGCTTTGAGTAAAATAATCATAGCTTTTGAGTTCGGTTTTAAATTAGTTTTACTATACTTAGTAAGATTTTAAAAAAAATAGGAGGAAAAATAAAATGTCTGAGGGCAGTTTATTATTACAAATTGTAATAATAATAATTTTAACAGGAATTAATGCTTTTTTTTCTGGTGCAGAAATGGCAATAGTTTCGTTAAATAAAAATAAATTAAAAATATTGATTGAAGATGGCAATAAAAAGGCAATTTTACTAGACAATCTATTGCAAGAACCAAGCAAATTTCTTTCCACTATTCAAGTTGGAATAACTTTGGCAAGTTTTTTTGCATCAGCATCAGCAGCAACTGGTTTGTCTCAATTTCTTTCAGAAGCCTTAAAACCTTTAAAAATTCCATATAGCAGTCATATTTCAATGATTTTGATAACTTTTATACTATCATATATTACACTTGTTTTTGGTGAGCTGATTCCAAAAAGAATTGCACTTAGAAACTCAGAAAATATTGCTTTATCATCAGTTGGAGTTATTGTTTTTATTTCAAAAATATTTTCTCCATTTGTAAAATTTTTAACATTTTCTACAAATTTGGTACTTACAATTTTGAGAATGAGAGAAGATAATATTGAAGAAAAAGTTTCAAAAGAGGAACTGCGTTCACTTGTAGAAGTTGGAAAAGAACACGGAGTTATTAATGAAACTGAACAGGAAATGATTGAAAATATTATTGAATTTGATGAAAAAATTGCACGTGAAATAATGATTCCAAGAACAAAAGTATTTTTAATTGACAAAAATATCTCAATTCATGAACTTTTTGAAAACAAGGAAATTGAAAAATATTCACGTATTCCAGTTTATGAAAATGAAGCAGATAATATTATTGGAATTCTAATGGCCAAAGATTTAATGATAGAAGCCTATAAAAAAGGATTTGACAATATAAAAATATCTGACTTAGTTCAAGAAGCGTATTTTGTTCCTGAAACAAAAAATGTAAATGGACTTTTCAATGAAATGCAGCTTGAAAAAAAACATATTGCTATATTAATTGATGAATATGGAGGATTTTCAGGAATTGTAACACTTGAAGACTTAATCGAGGAAGTTATGGGAAATATTGATGATGAATTTGACGATGAGGACTTATCAATCCATCAAATTTCAAAAAATAAATATTTAATTAGTGGTGAAGTTTCATTAAATGATCTAAATGATAACTTTCACTTTGAGCTTGAATCCAAATATTACGATACTTTAAGCGGTATTCTAATTGAGAATCTTGGATATATTCCAGAAGATAATGAAGATATTGAACCAATTACAATTAATGGAGTAATATTCAAGCCACAACGAGTCCGAAATAAAAAAATTGAAAAAGTAGTTATGACATTTGACAAGGAAAAATTGGAAGAAGAAAAAATAAAAAATAAAGAAAATGAAGATGAATAAAATATTAAAATAAATAAAATAAAAAATAGAAATGGAGTTGATTAATCAAAATGAATACAGCTAATATTCAAAAAACAAGCGGATTAAAACGAATTTTCCCGCTTCTGGCAAATGAAAATGTCAATATGAAAAAGGAAATTATGGCAGGAATTACAACTTTCCTTACAATGGCATACATAATTGCCGTAAATCCAAACATTTTATCAAAGACAGGAATGGATGCAGGAGCATTAGTTACAGCTACTTGCTTTTCAGCTGCACTTGGATGTTTTCTTATGGGATTTATTGCAAATTTACCTTTTGCTCTTGCTTCAGGTATGGGATTAAATGCATTCTTTGCCTTTACAGTTGTATTAAAAGGTGGAATTAGTTGGCAAACTGCCTTAACTGCCGTATTTTGTGAAGGTATTATATTTATCTTTTTAACACTTTTTAAAGTACGTGAAGCCGTAGTAAATTCTATTCCAGAAAATATGAAACATGCTGTTACTGGTGGAATTGGAGTATTTATTGCATTTGTAGGTTTTTCAGGAAGTGGGCTTGTCGTTTTAAATGAATCAACAAAAGTAAGTATGGGTCATTTTTCTCCAGCTGTTATTATTTCATTCATTGGACTAATTTTAATAGCTATTTTAGATAAAAAAAATATACGTGGATCGATTCTTTATGGAATTGTTCTAAGCTCTTTACTAGCTTGGGGATATGCCTTTTTAAATCCTGCACATGCAAAAGAACTTGGAATTTACTTACCATCTGGAATTTTTAAATATGAATCTATGACTCCAGTTATGGGAAAATTAGATTTTTCATTATTTACAAATTTTAAAATGTTTGGAAATTTATTTGTCATAATCTGTACATTCCTGTTTGTAGACTTTTTTGATACTGTAGGTACATTAGTTGGGGTCTGCTCAAAAGCAAATATGCTAGACGAAAATGGAAATGTTCCAAATGTAGGACGTGCTCTTATGGCTGATGCAATTGCAACTACTACTGGTGCCGTACTTGGAGTTTCAACAGTTACAACTTACGTTGAAAGTTCAACAGGAGTTATTGCAGGTGGAAGAACTGGATGGACAGCCATTACAACAGGAGTATTGTTTTTAATATCAATGTTTTTCTCACCAATATTTATCTCTATTCCAGGATGTGCCACAGCTCCAGCTCTGATTTATGTTGGTTATTTAATGCTAAGTTCAATTAAAAATATAGATTTACACGATGTCTTAGAAGGTGTACCATCATTTATTACAATTACAACAATGGCTTTGACTTACAGCATTGGAGATGGATTAACATTAGGGATTTTATCTTACGTATTAATAAATTTATTTTATAATTTATTTTCAAAAAAAGAAGACAGAAGACCTATTTCATGGGTAATGATTATTTTAGGAATATTATTTATAGTTAAATTACTGTTTATGTCATAGTTAATACTAAACCCTATTTAAATAACGAATATATTTTAAATCTTTTAGTAGATTAAACCTGATATTACTTTAAAATAATTAAAATAGATATTCGCTTTTTAAACAGGAAGTAGTATAAAATTTATAAATTCCTATAAAAAAATATGATCTCTTATACATCAATTTGTATTTGAAATCATATTTTTTATTATACATGCTTTACTTAAAAAACAGAATTATAAAAACTCCATTGTTTTAATGGGTAATAGTATAAAATTTTGATTTTTTTAATTTATCTAGTAAAGCTTATTTAAAAGCTATAACTGCTGCTCAAAACCTAAATTTATATGATTTTTAGCAGTTTAATTTTTAATGAGTTAATTATATTTTAAACTTTTAAAAAGTAACTCCATTTCTATATTTTCCTTCGTATTCAACTGGCTCTGTTCCTGCCTTAAATAAGGCTGTTCGTTTGTTTACGCCATCCTTATCAAGTAATCCAATTTGAAGATCAATATCTCTTGTTGTCAAGTCTTTTCTTGTAATATAGTCATCTATAAACTCAAAGACTCCAACATTATAATTCGGCAAATCTACTACTGCCTGCATATAATTTTTCCAAATTGGTGCAGCTGCCGCTCCTCCTGTCATTCCAGGTCCCATTGATTTATTATTATCATTTCCAACATAAACTACTGTTGCAAGAGTTGGCGTATATCCTGTAAACCATGCTGATACATAATCTGAAGTTGTTCCTGTTTTTCCTGCCATTGGTATTAATTTTCCATCTTTAAATACTTTGGCTGGCTGACCAGTCCCATAATTTACAGCATTTTCAAGCATATAAGTTAATATTGCAACATCCTTAGAATCATAAACTTTTTTCATTTTAGGCTTAGCTTCATAAACGACTTCACCAAATTTATTTTCAATCTTGTAAATATACTGAGGCTGCACTTGATAACCTCCATTTGCAAGTGCCGCATAAAACATTGCCATATCTACTGGTCTTGTTGAAATTGACCCAAGTGCTAACGTATAGTTTTTAGGAAAATCTCCACCGACAATTCCAGCATTTCGCCATACTTTTTCAGCTGAATTAATTCCTACATATTGCAATAATTTTACTGGTATTATGTTATTTGAAATCTCTAATGCTTTATCAAGTGTCATTCCATCTCTATAAACTCCATCATAATTCTTTGGACTCCAATTTCCAATTTTTATTGGTGAATCTTCCATAACGCTGTTCATTGCCATATTTTTCTGCAATGCAGCAAGATAAACTACTGGCTTGAATGATGATCCAGGCTGTCTTAATGAACTTATTGCACGGTTAAAGTCACCTTTTTTATAATTTTTTCCTCCAACCATTGCTTTTACAAATCCATTACTTGGATCAATCGAAAATAAAGCACCATTTAAATTTGCACGGCTTTTCAAGTTATAGTTATTATTAAATGCTGTATAAGCTGCTCTTTGTAAATCTAAATCAACTGTTGCATAAATTTTATATCCATCAAATAAAAACTTTTGATCTTCTTCAGGGATTTTCAATATTTTTCTAACTTCACTTAATACAACTGTTGTAAATTCAGGTGCAACATTTGAAGTTGAAATTTGTTCTTCTTCATTACGGCTTTTTATATTTCCATTTACAAACTTGATTTTTTCATTAATCGCCTTATTGTATTCTTCATCTGTTATAAAGCCAAAAGCTCTCATTTGATGAAGCACAAGTCTTTGTCTTTCTATTGCATTTTCTATTTTTGAATATTTTGTTGGTGACTTTGGAAGACTAGCTAAAATAGCTGCCTGTGCAATAGTTAATTGCTTAGGCTGTTTATTAAAATACTTTATTGCCGCATTTCTTATTCCATAGGCCCCTTGACCAAAATAAATTGTATTCAAATAATTTTCCAAAATCTCATCTTTTGTATATTTTCTTTCAATTTCGATAGCCAAAATTGCTTCCTTAATTTTTCTTGTCATCGTTTGTTCAGGCGACAAAAAAGCATTTTTTGCAAGCTGCTGCGTAATTGTACTTCCACCTTCACGTCGTCTTCCCGTAAGTGTCAAAAATGCCGCTCTTGCCGTTCTTGTAAAGTCAAATCCATGATGGGTTCTAAACTTTCTATCCTCTATTGCCAAGAATGCATCTTGAACATGTTTAGGAATTTCTCCTATTCCTATTGGCGAACGGTTTTGAACCATTATTGTATCAATTTGATTTCCATTTATGTCATAAATTACCGAAGGCGATACAGGTGCATACCCATCTATCAAATCAACAGGTGTTTCCTTACTTACCGTGTACACCAAATATGCTCCAACTCCAATTCCAATCACAAACAGGAATAAAAAAACTTTAGAAAAAAACGAAAATAAAGTAATTTTTTTTCTAGGTTTTTTCACTTTTTCTTTCTTACTATTCTTTTTCATCACAACCTCTTTTCGTAACTGTTATAATTTATTTATATTTTTTATTTATTTGTAAAATCCATCTGCTTCTTTGCCTTTAGCTGTCCACAAGCCGCTGCAATGTCTTGCCCCTTAGTTTCACGCAATGTTACATTAACATTTTTATCTTTCAATAATTTATAAAATTCCCTTTGTTTTTGTTTTGATGGAGTTTTATACGGCTTTCCGCCAACAGGATTATACGGAATCAAATTAACAAGACATGAGAACGAATTTAAAAATCCAGCTAATTCTCTCGCATCTTCAGGCTCACAGTTCAAGTCATCAATCAATATATACTCAAATGTAATCCGATTCTTAGTTTTCTTTTGATAATCTAAAAGTGCCTCCTTTAATTGCTTCACTCCCCATCTTTTATTAATTGGCATAATCTCACTTCTCACATCATCCCTTACCGAATGTAATGAAATCGCCAAATTTATTTGATTTTCGTTTTCCGTAAATCTTTTTATCCCGTTTACAATTCCACTTGTAGAAATCGTAAAATTCCTCTTTGAAAAATTTTGTCCTTTAGGAGAATTTAACATGTTAATTGAACCAAGTACCGCATCATAATTTAAAAATGGCTCTCCCATTCCCATATAAACCACATTTCCTAATTTTTCTCCACGTTTTATAAGATGTTTTTGAACATAATAATATTGCAATAAAATTTCAGAAATTGATAAATTTCTTTCATAAGTCATTGTAGCTGTTGCACAAAAATCACATCCAATAAGACATCCTATTTGTGAAGAAACACAAAGTGTATTTCGATTTTTATGTGAAATAAGCACACTTTCTATCAGCCTTTTATCTTTCAGCTCAAACAAAAATTTTTCGGTATTCCCATCTTCGGAAACTTGATGTGTCTTAAACTCAAGCTTTGCCACATAAAATTTCTCTTTCAAAATCTCTCTGTCCTTTTTAGAAATATTAGAAAACTCATCAAAATCAAACACCATTTTATTGTGCAGCCAATCAAAAACTTGTGCCGCATTAAACTTTTTAAGACCAATTTCAATAAATCTTTCCTGCAAACTTTCCAAATCCATCCCTAAAATATCAATTTTTCTGGCTGTATCTATATTTGTCATATTTTCATTATTAACTATTTCCATTATTTTATTCTTTTCAATTTCCTCCTTTTATTTTTTCAATTTTTGCTGCCTATATCATACCATATTTTGAGGAAATATAACAGTATAAAAAAGATAATTTTAAAATAAAAAAAATGCCCAAAAATTCAATATAATTCTGAATAATTTATTTTTGAACATTTTTCTCTTTTGAATTTTATAATCCTAGTGTTTCTTTTAATGCTGCTTGCAATATATTAGAAAAATTCAATGAATGTTTTTCAGCTTCATCATTTAACCATTTAGGAATTGTCAATGTTTTTTTAATAGATTGATTTTTTGCCTTTTCTAAAATTGGAGAAATCCAAACATCAATATATATTAAAAATTCACCATCCTTTAAATCAATTTTTTTATTTTCAGAACTTGGAAACGGAATATTATGTTTTGCCATCGTAAATAATGTTCCCGATAAAACATCTTTTGCATTTATCACAACTTCTTCAAGAGTTTCACCATCAGTAAAACATCCCTCAAAATCTAAAAAATTGGCATAAAAAATCCCATCTTCCTTTTTTACAATACACGGATATAATAATCTACTTTTCATAAAGATACCCTCCTAAAAATATTACAAGGCTAAAATTTAAGCCCTGTAATACGCTCTATATTTGTTAAAGTTTCAGAAGGAATATCCTTTTTTGTACATTTTAAAGGACATATCTTTCCATTTTTTATATAAATTTCATGCGAACCAGTCGTATGATCCGACTCCCATCCATTCTTTTTTAGAACTTTAACAACACTTCTGTAAGGTTTAGTTCTTGACATTATTCCTCCTCACATTATTATTATACGTGTTTTTTATACGTATGTCAATAGCTTTTAAAAATTTTTTTAGTTATCAATAATTTTCTTTCTCACTTCAGCAACTTCTTCTATAATATTTAAAATTTTTATATCTATTCATTTTAAAATTTATCAATATTTTTAAATTCATACTCCAATTTATTTACTCCCAAAAACTTTTATTATCATAAAAAAAATGATATAATTTACAAAACAATTTTAAACAAAAGGAGCAATCGTGAATTTATTTAATCAAGAAGAAAACAATGAAAATCAAAATATAGAAAATAAAAAAAATAATAATTTTTCCGAAATTCAAGGAAAATATACAAAATTAAGAAGTGAAATCGAATACCACAATAATCTTTATTATAATGAGGATAAGCCTCTTATTTCCGATATGGAATATGATTTTTTAATACGTGAATTAAAACAGCTTGAGCAAAAATATCCAGAATTAATGGAAAATAATGAAAATGGGGAAAATTCGCCTACTGAAAAGATTGGAGGAACTGCGAGCGAGAAATTTTCAAAAGTGCGGCATAGAGTGCCTATGCTTAGTTTATCGAACACTTATAATATTTCTGAAATTGAGGATTTTGATAAAAGGGTTAAAAAGATTATTTTGGCTGAAAATATTGAAAATAATTCTAAAGAATTAGAATATATCTTAGAACTAAAATTAGATGGGCTTAGCATAAGCTTGATTTATGAAAATGGTGAACTTGTTCAGGCTGTGACTCGTGGAGATGGACAAGTTGGGGAAGATGTTACTGAAAATATCAGGGAAATTCCAACTATTCCTAAAAAGTTGAAAGAAAATGTTACGCTTGAAGTACGTGGAGAAATTATTTTGCCAATTTCCAGTTTTAATCGAATAAATCAGGAACGTGAAGATGAAGGGGAAGATGTTTTTGCAAATCCAAGAAATGCAGCTTCAGGAACAATAAGACAGCTGGATAAGACTATAGTTGCAGAACGTGGGCTTGACTGCTACCTTTATTATTTGGTAAATGCTGAAAATTATGGGATTAAAACACATCTGGAAAGTATTGAATACATTGAAAAACTTGGATTTAAGACAACAAAAATATTTGAAAAATATACTGATTTTAAAAAATTGGAAGAGGCTATTGATAAATGGCATGATGAACGAAAAAAACTTGATTATGAAACAGATGGGCTTGTTATAAAAGTAAATAATTTTTCACTATATGAAATACTTGGCTATACAACTAAAAGCCCACGATGGGCAATCGCCTACAAATTTCCTGCTGAACAAGTAAAAACAAAATTAATGGATGTAACTTTTCAAGTTGGGCGGACTGGGGTAATTACACCTGTTGCTGAACTGGAGGCTGTGAACTTGTCAGGTTCTGTTGTAAAAAGGGCTAGTTTGCATAATTTTGATGAAATTCGCAGAAAAGATATAAAAATTGGTGATAATGTTATTGTAGAAAAAGCGGCTGAAATTATTCCGCAAGTGGTAAATGTTGTATTTGATGACAGAACTGGAGAAGAAATTGAAATCCAGGAACCAGCAAACTGTCCTGTCTGCAACAGCGAACTTGCACATGAGGAGGGACTTGTCGCCCTAAAATGCCTTAATCCACTTTGTCCAGAAAAAGTCAAACGCCAAATTGCCTACTTTGTTTCTCGTGATGCAATGAATATTTCTGGACTTGGCGATAAAATTGTTGAGAAATTTATTGAATTAGGAAAAATAAAAACAATAGTTGATATCTATTCGCTAAAGGAATACCGTGAAGAATTGGAAAACCTTGAAAAAATGGGTCAAAAAAGTGTAGATAACTTAATAAATAATATTGAAGCCAGCAAAAATCGTGATTTTTCAAAAGTCCTTTATGCACTTGGAATTCCTTTTGTTGGAAAATTTAATGCAAACCTTTTGACAAAAAATTTCAAAAATATTGAAAATCTAAAAAATCAGTCAATTGAAAATTTACTATCTGTAAAAGGAATCGGCGATAAAGTAGCAATCGCTGTAAATACCTTTTTAAACAATGAAAACAGCTGGAAAATCATCACAGATTTACAAAACATCGGCTTACAATTCGCCATTAATGAATCCGATTTAAAAGAAATAGCCGACAACCCAATAAAAGGCAAAAATTTCCTTGCAACTGGAAAACTCCAAAAATACAAACGAAACGACATAAAAGACATCATCCTTTCTAAAGGCGGAAATTATCTATCAGCAGTTTCAAAAAATCTGAATTTTCTAATTGCTGGAGAAAAAGCTGGAAGTAAGCTAGAAAAGGCTGAAAAACTGGGAGTTCGGGTGCTTACGGAGGAGGAGTTTGAGAGAGAATTTTTGGAAATTTAATTTAAATAAAAAGCTGTAAATGAAAATTAATTCAAATACAGCTTTTTTCTTTTATAAAACTCTAAAAACAAAACTTATTCATAATCACTCAAAATTTCAGCCAATTTTTCAGAATTATAAAGATCAGATGTTATAAAAGTATGATCCATAATTCTATATATTTCTATCAATTTTTTTGAATTATACAACAATAATCCTCCTTTTCGCTCTTTCACATTCAATTTTTCCTTCAAAACTTTACTCGCATTTTTCTTGTAATCCTCAATTATTTTTGCATGTTCTTCATCCGTCGTAGCCGAATCAAAAACTGCCGAAAACAACTGATTATCAGAAAAAGCAAAACTATTTAACTCTCTTTTTACACCCAATGGATCTTCCACATTTACAAAATAATAAACAGCATAATTTCCATTATCATGCGAATTTGATAATGGCTCACTTTTTATAATATTTTGCAATTCTTTTGGAGAAATCCCAAAATTGATTTTATTTGTAACTTTTGTATTAACAGTTTCTGCAAAAACAGTCACTGAAAATAACATCATTATAAATAATACGAATTTTTTCATTTTATCACTCCTCATAAATAATTTTTAAAATCGATTCAACATAAGTATACCGCATAAAAAGTAAAATTCCAAATAAAACATGATTTTTTCCATTGTTCTGAAATAAAAAAAGAAATCCAAGACCAATATCTCAAATTCCTTTTTTAATATTCTAAATTTTTCTAATTTTAATAATTTTCCAAAAACTTATTTTATTTTTTCCAAAGTATTTTGAACTCTCTTCAAAGTTCTCTCTTTTCCAATAATTGCAATTACAGTATACAAGTCAGCTCCTCTAGCTTTTCCAGTAACAACTGCTCTAAGTGGCATTAATACTGCTGCTGGTCCTTCACCTAGTTCATCTTGCAATCCGTGTAAAATTTCTTTTGCTTCTTCTTCAGAGATTTCTTCATTTAAAGCATTAATTTTTTCTACAAATAATTCGATAGATTTTTTACCAACTTCTGTTTCCAATGAATTTCTCAATCTTTCAACAGATTTTCTTGCTTTTTTGTTCATTCCTTCTTCAACAACTGGCAATTCAAACTCATCTTCAAAGTAAATTGATGAAATTTCAGGCAATTCTTTCAAAGTATGAGCTCCTTCTCTTGAAATTTCTACAATTCTTCTTAATTTAGAAAATTCTTCATCAGATAAGTTTTCGTCAGCGTAATATCCAGCTTTCACAAAATATGGAATCGCTAATTTAGTCAATTCATCTAAATCTTTCAATCTCATATGATGATTATTTACCCAACCTAATTTAACCAAATCAAATACAGGTCCTCCAAGCGAGATTTTATCAAACGAAAAATTTTCAATCATTTCTTCAATTGTAAAAATTTCTTTATTTTCTCCAAAGCTCCATCCCATTAAAGCCAAGAAATTTAAAATTCCTTCCTTCAAATAACCTTCTTCTTGGTAATAGTTCAATGAAACTGGATTTTTTCTCTTAGAAATTTTAGTTTTATCTGCATTTCTCAAAAGTGGCATATGATACCATTTTGGCTCATCCCAACCAAACGCTTTGTACAATTGAATATGTTTAGGCGTAGACGAAATCCATTCTTCAGCTCTAATAACATGTGTAATTCCCATCAAATGATCATCCACGATATTTGCCAAATGATAAGTAGGGAATCCATCAGATTTTAACAATACTTGATCATCAATTTTACTATTCTCAAATCTAATTTCTCCTCTTAAACCATCATTTACAATTGTTTCCCCTTCATAAGGCATTTTCAATCTAATTGTATAAGGTTCTCCTGCAGCCAATTTAGCTTCAACTTCTTCTTTAGAAAGGTTTCTACAATGACCGTCATATCCAGGTGCTTGTTTCATCGCAGTTTGTCTTTCTCTCAATTTTTGCAATCTTTCAGGTGTACAAAAACAGTAATATGCCTCACCTTTTTCCACCAATTTTTCAGCATATTCTTTATATATTTCAAATCTTTCAGACTGTCTGTAAGGGCCTCTGTCCCCACCAACATCTGGACCTTCATCATAATTAAGTCCAAGCCATTTCATCGCATCAAAAATTTGTTGTTCCGAATCTTCAGAAAATCTAGTTCTATCCGTATCTTCAATTCTCAATAAAAAATCTCCACCATTATGTTTTGCAAACACATAATTAAAAAGTCCAATGTAGGCAGTTCCCACATGTGGATCTCCAGTTGGAGATGGTGCTATTCTAACTCTTACTCTTTTGTTATCATTATTTGACATTTTTTCTTTTTTTCTCCTATCTATTTGTTATTCTTTTTATATTATATAATAAAATGAATTATTGTGCAACAACTATTGTGTAAATTCCAATTATACAACAACGGTTATCTAAAAATTCTAACTGTCTTCTTTTAGATTATATTTTTTTACATAATCTTCCATCATTTTCACTGCTATCGGCCTATTAAACCTTCTTGCAAATTCAATCACTGTTAATCCCCATTTATCCTTTACTAAAAGAGGAAGTCCTGGTTGAGAAAATATCAGTTGGTATAACGGTAACATTTCTATTTCAGGGGTGCCGATATTAAATAATCCTTTGAATGAAACCGTTTTCTCTTTCTTATATATTGTTGTTATATCTGCACCTTTTTCCAATAATGTTTTACACAATATTGTCATTTTTATTATATCTCGTCGTCCATGATAAAATAATGGAAAGAACAAACTCATCCCGTCTTCTCTTACTATTTTAACATCTGCCCCTTTATTTATTAAAAAATTAGCAATTTCATAACGTGCAGTACTATCATTATTTGCTAATGCATCAAATAAGATGCTATCTCTTGATGCTTCTCCAAGTTTTTCATCTCCTTTTTTGAATATTTCTATAACATCCTTTAATGTTCCAAATCTTACTGCTTCCCAAATTGTTGTACATTCTGACATTTTGATATCCCCTTCCTATTATTTTATAGGTATTTTCATTTGTTGTTTTTGAATTATATTTTGTATATTATTTATATAATCTGGCTTATATTCTAATAATGGTACTGTTTTGTATTCATTCTACACCTTGTTTTAAACCTCTATTTATAAACAGATTCCACTTCTTATGTTCAGATTATTAAATATTTCTATAACTATATTTTAACAGACAGATTTCTTTTTAGCCATAATAAAAAACCTCCAAATATTATATAGTTATTTTACCATATATTATTTAGAGGTTTACACAAAAATTTTTACACACCCAAGATTTGTTGTAGTATTTAATGACAGCCCCTATATTTTTTACTCTATCTGAGGTAAAAAATTATTGACAAAAATTCAAAAAGTAGTATAATGGTATTATCAAAAAAATAAAATATAAGGAGTGAGTATTATGGCTTCTATAAGTTTAAAAGTGTCTGATATGGAAAAAAAATTTTTGCAAAGTATGGCACAATTTGAAGGTGTTACATTGTCAGAGTTAATAAAATCAAAAGTGTTTGACTCACTGGAAGATGAATATGATGCCAAAATAGCAGATTTAAGATTATCAGAATATGAAAGCTATTTGAAAAATGGAGGAGAAGTTTTAAAATGGGAAGAACTGTAAAATATAAAATAATCCCAACTCCACATTTCGCAAAAGATTTTAGCAAACTAGATGAATTTGTAAAAAAGAGAATAAAAATTTATTTAGAAAATATTGCAAAAGATCCACGCAGTAAAGGAAAAATGTTGAAAGCAAATAGAAAAGGACAATGGAGATACAGAATAGGAAATTACAGAGTTATTGTAAATATTCAAGATGAAAATTTAGTAGTGTTAGCATTAGAAGTAGGGCATAGAAAAAATATTTATAATAGTTGATACTGAGGCTATTTTATAAAGTTAATTTTATGAAATAGCCTTTTTTAGTATTAACTTTTCGTATTAAAAAGTACCAAAGTAATAAAAATTGTAATCTAAATAAATGCAAGTATTTGACATTTTTGAACTCTTTATATCACATATTTCCTGAACCAGTTCTCAAAATGTTCCATGTTGTTAAAAGCAAAATCTTATTCGTAAAAATCATCAACATTCTGAATTTTAACAACTACCATTCCATTCTTTTGTTCATTTATTGATTTTATTGTCAAGGTATTAAACATTCCAGTTATTTGATCCATCATTCTGATTTTTCGGTGAATGAAAAAGTCGGATGGTTTTTTTGCTTCTTTTTTCTCTTCCTTGTTTTCTTTTCTGCTCTGCAGTTCTTCTTTCAAAAATGTAAAAATGAATCCTGATACCGCAGGACGGCCTCTGCCTTTTGTGTTATATGTCTTCTGAATTTTTAATCCATATTTTTCTTTAATAGGCTTTAAAACTTTTGTATCAATATCGCACATTCTATAATTTACAGGAATATCCATTAATCTTTTAAACTCATCTAAATTAACACTCCAAAAGCCTGTACTTCTAAACTGTTTCATTCTTCTATAAAACTCTTTTGTGTAGCATGATTTTAATCTAACAAATTCTTCCAGTTCAAAACGAGTAAATAATCCATCTGTTATTGCATTTAAAACCCAAGAATATTTTTTATTTACTCCTACCTTGATAGTTTTATGTTTTTTATCTATTGTGTATTCTGTAAACAATACAAATCTAACAATTTCATCTTCAGTTTCCCATCCATAAACACATTTTATCAATTTATTATACATTGATTTTAATTCTTTATAAAATACTTCCATACTGTTTGAAGTTTCATGCTGAATTAAATTTTTTAAATAATCAAAAGAAAATACAACTTCTTTTTCTCCTCTATCTCTCATTCTACTAACTATAGCAATAAATAAATCCAATTCTTTTGACTTAAAATTTCTTAATGCTACTTTATTCATCTCGTTTCTATATTTTACAACTTCATTCAATTAAAAGCACTTCCTAATATATTAATTATATTAGAGTTTTAAATATTGGGATTTTTGGGTAAAAAGTTGTTTTTAATATCCAAATTTATGTAACATAAAAACATAATCGCTATCTTTTACAACAACGGTTATCTAAAAATTCTAATTTTCTTCTTTTAGGTTATATTTCTTTACATAATCTTCCATCATTTTCACTGCTATCGGCCTATTAAATCTTCTTGCAAATTCAATCACTGTTAATCCCCATTTATCCTTTACTAAAAGAGGAAGTCCTGGTTGAGAAAATATCAGTTGGTATAACGGTAACATTTCTATTTCAGGGGTGCCGATATTAAATAATCCTTTGAATGAAACCGTTTTCTCTTTCTTATATATTGTTGTTATATCTGCACCTTTTTCCAATAATGTTTTACACAATATTGTCATTTTTATTATATCTCGTCGTCCATGATAAAATAATGGAAAGAACAAACTCATCCCGTCTTCTCTTACTATTTTAACATCTGCCCCTTTATTTATTAAAAAATTAGCAATTTCATAACGTGCAGTACTATCATTATTTGCTAATGCATCAAATAAGATGCTATCTCTTGATGCTTCTCCAAGTTTTTCATCTCCTTTTTTGAATATTTCTATAACATCCTTTAATGTTCCAAATCTTACTGCTTCCCAAATTGTTGTACATTCTGACATTTTGATATCCCCTTCCTATTATTTTATAGGTATTTTCATTTGTTGTTTTTGAATTATATTTTGTATATTATTTATATAATCTGGCTTATATTCTAATAATGGTACTGTTTTGTATTCTAATAAAGGTATTGCTGGCGAATTAAATTGAGGTAATAAAGGAGTTGTTGTATTTTCAAAGTGCGTAAATAATTTTTGTGTAAATAGAATAGCGAAGTGCTGAATTTACTAGATTTTCTATTAGTTTACACAAAATTCTGGACTATCCCTTATTTTACTTATATTTTTTCAAACTTATTTTCATCCTCGTAATATCTGCTTGTACTTTTTCTCTTATCATTTTTGACATTAAGAAAATAATAAATTCTTTTATCTTTATTATGCCAACAAATTTTACTTACATTTGCCTCAAGCACTGGATATTTAAACAATCTAACTTTATCTCCGATATTGAATTTTGGCTTATTTTTTATTTCATAAATTTCTCTTTTTAGTCGAAACTTTGCTTTTCCTCCTAGTGATTGCACTACTATATATTCTTCTTTTTCTTCTATACATTTCAATATTGTTATTCCGAGATTTTCATTTGATTTTTCCAAATCTTCGAGATAGATATATTTTAATTTATTTGGTACATCTTTTAATACTCCATAACTTCCTACATATTTTTTTTTCATTTATTTCACTTCTCTTTTTTGTATTGAGTAAATTTCTTAAATATTATATAGTTGCTTTGCCATATATTATTTAGAGATTTACACAAAAGTTTTTACACACCCATTCTAATATATACTTTTATAGCAATGATTATTAAGTACTTTAATTTTCTTCTTGCAAATTATATTTTTTTACATAATCTTCCATCATTTTCACTGCTATTGGTCTATTAGATCTTCTGGCAAATTCAATCACTGTTAATCCCCATTTATCCTTTACTAAAAGAGGAAGTCCTGGTTGAGAAAATATTAGCTGATATAGTGGTAACATTTCCATTTCAGGAGTACCGATATTAAATAATTCCTTGAATGAAACCGTTTTTTCTTTCTTATGTATCACTGTTATATCTGCTCCCTTTTCCAATAATGTCTTACACAAAATTGTTGTTTTTATTATATCTTGCCATCCAAGAGAAAATAATGGAAAAAACATGCTCATTCCATCTTCTGTTATTATTTTAACATCAGCTCCTTTATTTATTAAAAAATTTGCTATTCTATATCTTTCTTTTGATTTTGTATTACATAATGCTATAAAAAGTAAACTTCTTCCTGATGAACTTATTTTATTTTGATCACCTTCTTTAAATAATTTTAGAAATTCTTCATATGTTCCCATATCTGCTGCTGAATAAATTGTCATAGCTTTGTCCTTTCTCTATTTTATAGGTATTTTCATTTGTTGTTTTTGAATTATATTTTGTATATTATTTATATAATCTGGATTATATTCTAATAATGGTACTGTTTTGTATTCTTTTCCACATCTTGCTTTAAACCTCTATTTATAAGCAACTTTCGCTTTTTCTGTTCAGATTATTAAATATATAACTATATTTTAACAAATAGAAAACTAGTTTTCTATTTATTTGTCCAAGATTTTGGGTACACTCCAATCCCCTCTATTATTAACTTACCTTTCTTTTTATTTCCT
>NZ_DBHIXN010000016.1:0-38053 GCF_057270615.1 Leptotrichia sp. | reverse complement strand
AAAATTCTTCTTCCGTATCTTTTCCAAGAATTAATCGCCAACGTTTTATATCTTCTTTATAGTCCATTTTTTCGAACCTCCTTAATATTTTAAAAACTAAATTTATGTATTAATAATTTAATTATTTTTTTTTGTCTATTACTCTGTTGATTCTCTCTAAAAAATTTTCTGGAAGATTTGTAATTTTAGCAAAATCATTAAATCGTTCTCTATCTTCATTTTTTATAAAAAAAGCTAATTCTTTTAATATTTCAATTCTTAAAAACTCATTATCCAACAGTAATATTATTACTAAAATCATAGAAAAAATATCATTACTTCCTCTACCATATTTTGAATAATCATTTTTATTTGTTAATTTTAAATATCCATGTTCATTCAACACTTTTTTTAAGTACCTAAAAACCACATATCTTTTTGATTTATAATTTACAAAATTCATTGAATGTGCTATTTCATTACGAAATTTTCTAATTAGAATAAGACTGTTTCTAAATAACTCCTTTGCCTCCATTTTTTCAGTTTGTAAAAAATTAAAAGGTATTATTTTTTCTTTTATTTCTTCAGATAAAAAATCATATAACGATGTCATTTTACTAAAGGTAACTTTTTTAAATAAAATATATGGATTTTCATCACCACTTAATTCGTTTATTTCTTCAATTACATTCCTAATAATTTCTTCACTGTCATTTCTCAATATATAATTTTTAATATTCAGATATTCCTCTTTTCTTACTCCTAAATTCTCAGAAATTACAGATGCCATTTTATTTTTAAAAACTCTTTCAATATATACTGTATATTTGAAAAGTATATTTTGAATACTTCTATCATAATGATAAAATTGAAATATCTTCTCAATTGTAATATTTTCCTTGAATCTTCCATCTTTCATAAACAATTTTTCATAAACTTCTATTACATCAAAAGAAGAAAAATGTTTCAAAATTTCTTTCGCATTATTAATGCTCTCAATTATTAAACCTTTTTCTTTTAATTGCTCTATTTGTTGTTCTATAAATAAAATTTCTTCCCCCATTTTCTCTCCTATTAAATAAAAAAGTCTTGTTATAGAAAACTACAACAAGACCGATGGTCTAAACGACCGATTCATCTTACTGTAAGAATACCATAAAAAATTATTTTTGTCAATTACCTTATTTTCAATTTTTCTTTCAAAAAATTATTTTCAATCAAATATCATCAAAATCAAATTCTTCTAATCCTGCAATTATTTCTTTCTCATTTTCTCCCAGATCATCATTTATTACAGCACTTACATCATTTTTATTCAAGCCCCATATTTCTGCGATATTTTCGGCAATATCGTGCTTTTCATTTGAAGTAAAGTCAGCAAAAGCTCTTCTTAAAAATAATAATGCTCTTTTAAATTCTTCCTCATCTAAGTTTGAAATATAATTTTGGAGTTTTTCCCAAAGTCCAAGTCTTGCAATTAAGGTGTAATGATTTTTCATCGATAGACCTTCAAACCAAGTTGCTCCTAAATCTGCGGGAACTCCTTTTGATAATCTTTTTTCGACTTCTTTTCCAAGTACTTTATTATCAATTTTTCCAGCTTCCAGTAATATAGCCATTGCAAGTCCTGAAATTTTTGTATTTAAATCGTCTCTTTTTGAAATTTCTAAAAGAAGTGAATACCATCTTTCTCTGTCTAAAAAATCATGATTTTCAACTACAGTATGTATTATTATTATACTTTTAGCTAGTTCTACCGCTGCATTATTGTCGCAAAAAGACTCGCTTGGTAATATTAAGCAAACTCTTAAAAAAAGTTGCTCAAGAATAGGAATCAGAACTTTTGTATCTAATTTTCTGATATCGCCATAACGAAGCATTAGTGATAAAGTTGACATTGTCTTGGCTATTTCATCAATAGGGACGTCACCTGTTATAAAATTTTGTAACGCTTGAAACGCTTTTTCTAGTGCTTTTGGCATTCCGCAATAGAAGGCATCTTTCACTATTTCTGCCATTTCTGACAGTGTTTTTGCACCTTCTATTCTTTGCATTAATTCAAAAGCTGTTGCAAATTCAATTGTATCTCCTTTTAAGATTGTTTCCACAATTTCAATTTCTGTTTCTGGTTTCCATTGTAACATCCATTCTTCTGCCCAAGTTGTATTTTCTTGGCGATTTCCAATAAGTTTTGCAAACGAAATATTTAAAACTCTCAATTTATGAAAAAAGAATGAACGTTCCAAGTCCATAAATGCTAATTTTTCTGATTGAACCCTTAATTTTTCCCTCAAATCTAATTTTATTTCTGTCGCTGTTAATGAACGATATTTTTCAAGTTTCAATTCCTTCAATAAATTATAAAAATCTGACTGTATTGACGTTTGAATAGCTTCCTTTGGAATACTTCCTATTTTTTTCCCAACTTCAACATTCGCCATTGCTAAAACTAGTTCTGAGTAGCTTCCGTGTGCCATACAAGTTATCGCTGCATCTTTTATATCCTTTAATGTCGGTATTTTCCCATCATGCAAATTTGCCAATGAAGTTGCTAGATAGACTGCCTCTATAATTTGAGCTGACGATACCATATTTCCATTTTCCCTTTGATATTCTGCAATTTTACTTAAATACATATATGTCGCAAAAAATAGGTCTTCTTTTTCTAAACCATTCCACAAAAATTCATAATACCCTGGTGCCTTATTTCCAGCTCCATAATTTGAATAAGTCGACAATTTATAGTAAGAATAAGGCATTAACGTTTTTTTAGATTCTAATTTTGGTAATTTTTTGATTTCCTTTTCAGTTAAAATCAATTTGCCACTTTCTATTCCTTCAACATGAAAAGCCCCAACAACCATAGCAATTTCATCTATTTTGTAGCCTTCTTTACACACATCAGAAACGACTTTACACATGTACGACTCTCTAATAATATTTTTCGCATCAGACACCGTATTTGATAAAGTCAACTCCCTCAAATGTTTTCCATAATCTCTCGCTCCACTACGATATGCCTTATAATCAGAAGCCTGTTCCACTACTCTTTCCCAAAAGACTTCATCATCTGAATCTTCCGAATATTCATTAATTTTTCTATAAATGTAGGCATTCAAATTTTCCTCTGGATTCTCATCTAAATTTTTCTTTATACTTTCTACACCTAAAAAAATTGAAGATGGCAAATCACAAAATCTGCACTCTACTCCATTTTCCTTTGCCCATAAAATAGCTTGATATTCTGGAGAAAACTCTGCAAATGGATATACTATTGTCTGGATAGGCGCTTCTAAAGTGTAAGCCATTACGGCAATTGGCGGAACAATATTTTTTCCAGTAATTTCGCTAATAAGTTCATTAAAATCAGAAGGCCCTTCTATCAAAACAATTTTTGGCTGTATTTCATCTAAATAATCTCTCAAATAATGTGCTCCAGCTGGTGAAAAATGCCTAACTCCGAATATATTCGGTTTTCCTTCATTTTGTTTTTTCATTTATTCCACCGCCTTTATTTAGTAGCTTTGTTAAGTGCCTTACATTCTTTGTAAAGATCCAGCCATTCTGAACCTCGTTTTTTCATAATATTTTCTAAATATTCTTCCCAAATTTGCCCATCTTTACTATCTTCTTTTACTACAGCTCCCTGCAATCCTGCCGCCAAGTCATAATCTGATATCTCTCCATCCCCAAAACTTCCAGCCAACGCCATACTATTCGCTAAAAGTGAAATAGCTTCTGCAGTCGATAACACATTTGCAGTTGGCTTTATCTTTTGTCTTCCATCTAACGTAACACCTTGACGCAATTCTCTAAATACCGTACAAACTTTTTCAATAACTTCCTCTTCAGGCAATTTCGCATTTAAATCCAAATTCCCTGCAAGTTGCGTAACTCTACTTCTAACAATATCTATCTCTGCTTCAAGTGTATTCGGACTTGGTAACACCACAATATTAAAACGTCTCTTTAACGCTGCCGACATTTCATTAACTCCCTTATCACGAGTATTCGCAGTTGCAATAATAGAGAACCCTTTTTTAGCTGGAACTTCTACATTCAATTCAGGTACACTCATTCTTTTTTCTGACAACAAAGAAATCAACGCATCTTGCACTTCTGACGCACAACGAGAAA
Source organism: Leptotrichia sp. (assembly GCF_057270615.1). Taxonomy (NCBI): domain Bacteria; kingdom Fusobacteriati; phylum Fusobacteriota; class Fusobacteriia; order Fusobacteriales; family Leptotrichiaceae; genus Leptotrichia; species Leptotrichia sp. The sequence continues at coordinate 33,937 of NZ_DBHIXN010000016.1, read as the reverse complement.
TTTCTTCCACTCTAGCAATCGCCCCATCTTCCATCGCTTTATAAATCGGACTTGGTATCAATGCATCTTTCGTAGGTCCTTCTGCAATCAACATCGCATAATTCCAAGAATATCTAATTTGCTCTTCAGTCGTTCCCGCTGTCCCTTGAATAACTCGTGTCGAATCTCCATTTATCGCCGCCGTCAAATGCTCCGACAACCAAGATTTTGCAGTCCCTGGCTCCCCAATCAGCAACAATGCCCTATCCGTAACCAAAGTCGAAATTGCAATCTCAACCAATCTTTTATTTCCAATATATTTAGGCGTTATCACTTTTCTTCCAGCTTTCCCTCCACAAATATATGTCAACACTGACTTAGGTGACATTTTCCATCCAGTAGGTATTGGATTTTTTTCCGCCTTAATTAACGCATCAATTTCATCTTGAAACATCTGTTCTGCTGTTAATCTTTGTAATTCTTCTTTTTTAGCCATTTTTTACAACTCCTTCACTTTCATTCCACTATTGAATTTTTTGCTTTTAATTTTTTAAAATTCTTTCAATCTCATATTCATTATATCGATACAATTTTTTATATAATTTCACCATTTTATCTGTAAGTTTATTTTTAGTACACGAACATAATATTGAAATTTCTCTTTGAACATTATATTTTTCCTTTTTGTCAGACAAATCCCTATTTTTCAATCCTTCAACATATTCCTCAACATAATTTTCCAAATAATTCTTAACCCATTGCTGCTCTGTTCTCGCCATATATTCCATATTTTCAAACGGTTTTTTTCTAAAAAATTTATCCCACTCTTTTTTGACTCTCTCATCATCCATATACGCAAGACTTTCAAAAACTTTATTCTTCAATTTTCCACGTTCTTTTTTCATTAAATCTAGAAGATAATCAACGTTATCCTGATCGTATGCCAAAGCTCCAATTGCAACTTCTTTCACTTCTTTTCCACCATTTTCAACACAATATTTATAAAATTCATTTTCCTCACCTTTACAGATATCCTCGATAATTTCCAATCGAGCAATCATTTCCTTTTTACCTTGAGGATTAAATCCTTCTTTCAATAGCGGAACTATCTCTTTCCCCTGTTTCTTTAACATTTGAATCATTAAATCTATAATTCCAGAATAACTATCATTAAGTCCGTTTATCATAAATTTTTTCACTCTAAAATCATTCACTATTTCAGGATTATTCCATCGCAATGTCGAATCAATAACTCTGAAACGACCACCACCAGTTCCTTTAAATGCAGCAATTAATTCGCTCAACTCACTGTAATGAAGTTCTTGATAAAAATTTTCTTTTCCAGCAGTCGTTTCTATTTTTTGCAAATTATCACCTGAATAAGTTGTCGCTTGGGTACAAAGCACCGCATCAAGCAAAGCCAACAAATCTAAAAATAAATCACATTTGTCTTCCTCATCGCCTTCAATCAATTTTTGCCCCATTTCATAAATTTGCTTAAATACTTTGGCAGCCGAAGCATACCCCTTCATTTGATCAACAGCTCTTTGCAAACGAAAATCATCTTTCACCAAATTTATCCCAACAATCGAAACATTTTCAAGCCTATTCTTCAATTCATATAACGGTTCTAAATTCATTTTTTCTCCTTCCTAAACTTCATTCTAAAATCCAAAACGAATAATTTTATCATCAGTTATGATACTTTGTGCTTGGGCATAAATATTTCTACCTTCATAAAATAATTTTACAAACATCACTTGATTTTCCAAACATTCATTTGGCAAAAGTTCATAAAAATTTTCTGAAAATTCCTTGTTTTTCTTATCTCTAAGCTCTATCATCTTTTGATTTTTATCAATTAAAATATATTTTTTCTTACCTTCTTCTTCAACAAACATAATTTTTTCAAATTCTAGTAATAAAGCCACTTCATTATTTGTCAAAATATTTTTCAATTCATTTTTAGCAATTTTTATAGCTTGATCTATACTTTGAGCATGTTTTTTTATCTCTTTATAACAAGAACTTTCAATTTTATCAAAACTAGCAGCATCCCATCTTATTCTCTTATTAACTCCACCTGGATAAAAAGTTAATGTAGGCACCGTCAATAATGAAAAATTAGAATTTTCCTGTTTAATATACTTCATCGCCGAACGAGGTCTATAATTGGCAGTATATGACACTTCCCCACTCTCTAAATCAATCCAGTATCCACAATCTGTAAAAATCTTACTAGCCTCATCATAATTCACTTCAAATGAAAGCTGCACCAATCTCGCATTTTCCTTTTTTAACCCCAAATCATTTAACTGTGTTAACTTCCACACGCCTCCTAAATCCTCATACAACGTATTATCCGTCAATTCTGGATCATTCTTTTCAAGTCGCTCATTCAAAAACTCTCTACCTTTTTTCTCAATCGCCCTCAACTTTTTCAAACATTCTAAAGCCGTCTGATAATGTCCCTTATCCTGATCCTCTTTATACGCCTGAATTTCCAAAAGTAATCTTTGAAACAAAACTTGTGGCCCTGGCAAATAATAATCTCCCAATTGTTTTACAATATCTCGATACTCTGTAATCGAAACGCTCCCCATTGCAGAAAGTCCAACTTTCAACAATTGCGAACTTATTTTCTTTATCAAATCTAGCCCTTCAAGTTGCTTTTTAATTTTCTTTGTTCTAGCTGATTTAGATGCTTTTGAAGAAGTTTTTTTCTTAACTTCCTTTTCCTCATTCGCCCTTTTAGCCTTTAATTTTTCCTTTTTTTCTCTTTTCGCCAAAATATCTTCTGGTATTTCACACTCCTCAAATTTTTTCCCTTTCAATATCTCAAATAACAAAGCTAATCCATGCTTACAAGGAAATTGTCTACTTGGACAAGTACATCGTGTAACAGGATTTTCTTCATCAATAAAATCCACCGAAACCGTATAATTCGATTTCCCACTTCCCTTACACTCGCCCATATACAAAGTATCGTCAACCGAACGCCACAATTTCAAAAATGCCCCTTTATCGCACAATTTTTTTGCATTTGAAATCGCCGAAGCATTCGGAGCCATAGCAAAAATTCTACTCTCCTCTAATTTCTTCACAATACAAACCTCCTTCTTTTTTATCCAAAATTCACTCAATTGTTCTAAATTTATATAAACAAATAACACTAAAACAAATATTGAAAATTTAAGTAAAATAATTTTAATTTTCCTTTTAAATTTTTAAATCGTTTAAACTTATTATAACATAATTTTTTTATAAACTAAACTCTATCTCAAGTTATACTCTACATTATTGTCAAAAAGAAAACATGCAGTTAAAAAGACTGATATAAAATATCAAGAAAAAAATTAATACAGAACTACTGCTTTTAACACTTGACTACAATTTAAAAAAGTGTATACACATAACATATTTTTTATTTTTTAAATAGTATTTAGTATAAAAATAGTTTAAAATTAAACATTAAAAAATTAGGATGACAAAATCAATCACCCTAATAAAAATTCATCATATTCTTGAAAATAACTATCTTTTTATTATTTTTCTTTTGTGCTTTTACTAGCACTTTTACCTTTTTTAACTTCTTTTTTTTCTGAAACTTTTTTATCTACAAAAACAATCTTTTTCACATCATCATAAGTTTTTGCAAAATAGAATTTCATCTGATCTGCAATTTCCTTTGGAAGTTCCTCTGTATCAACTTTGTTATCAAAAGGAAGCACAACATCTCTTATACCAACTCTATGAGCTCCAATTACCTTTTCCTTAATTCCACCAACTGCCAGAACTTCTCCAGTGATTGTAATTTCTCCAGTCATTGCCACATCTTGTCTAACTTCCTTATTAGTCAATACTGAAATTATTGCCGTTGTAATTGTAATTCCTGCTGATGGTCCATCTTTTGGCACTGCTCCTTCAGGAAAGTGCAAGTGAACATCTGTTGTTTCGTTGAATTTTTCTTTTATTCCAAGTTCATTTTTTATGTGCCGTACATAAGAATATGCCACTCTAGCTGATTCCTTCATTACATCTCCCAATTTCCCGGTAAGCTGCAGCACACCTTTTCCTTCCATTTTTACTGCCTGTACTTCTAGAGTTGTTCCTCCAACTGCCGTCCATGCAAGTCCATTTACAACACCGATTTTACCTTCTTTTTCTTTAATTTTATCAATTCTGAATTTGGCATTTCCTAAATATTTTTTTACTTTTGCTTCAGAAACAGAGATTTTTTCACTGTCAGATTTTGATAAAAGTATTTCCTTTGCTATTTTTCTAAACAATTTACCAATTTCTCTTCGTAAATTTCTAACTCCAGCTTCTCTTGTGTACTCATTTATAATTTTCATGACCGCTTTATCAGAAAATGAAACTTTATAATCCTTTAATCCGTTTTCTTCTTGTGTTTGAGGAATTAAATATTTTTTAGCAATATTTAATTTTTCAAATTCTGTGTATGATTCGATTGAAATGATTTCCATTCTATCACGAAGTGGTCCTGGAATTCCTCCCAAATCATTTGCTGTACAAATGAAAAATACATTTGACAAGTCAAAAGTATGATCAATGTAATGGTCTTCAAATGAGTTATTTTGTGCAGGATCTAATACTTCCAGCATTGCTGAAGCAGGATCTCCTCTAAAGTCAGAAGCCATTTTATCAATTTCATCAAACAGCATTACAGGATTATTCACTCCAACCTGTTTCAACGAATTTATAATTCTTCCTGGCATTGCTCCTACATAAGTTCTTCTATGCCCACGAATTTCAGCCTCATCTCTTACTCCACCAAGCGAGATTCTTGTAAATTTTCTGTTCATTGAACGAGCTACCGAATGTGCGAGCGATGTTTTCCCTACGCCTGGAGGGCCTACAAGACAGATAATTGAACCTTTTAATGTTTTATTTAATTTTTTGATTGCCAAAAATTCCAAAATTCTTTCTTTTACTTCTTCCAATCCGTAATGATCTTCATTCAGAATTTTTTCAGCTTTTTTTATATCAATTTCATCGCTAGTAGAAACTTCCCACGGCAATTCAAGCACAGTTTCCAAATATGTTCTAATCACTGAAGATTCTGCAGAAAAATCAGGCATTTTTTTCATTCTTGAAAGTTCTTTCACCAATTTATCTTTTAAGTCCTGAGGAATTTTAGCATCCCTTACTCTTTGATCAAGTTCTTCTAATTCCTCGTCAGAATCTGTTCCTTCTCCCATTTCTTCACGCATTACTTTTATTTTTTCACGTAAATAATAGTTCTTCTGAACTTCTGCCATTTGTTCTTTCACACGATTTTCAATTTCACGTTCAAGCATAAAAATTTCAATTTCTCTTTCAAGTATGCTTAAAATCTTATAGGCTCTTTCTTCCACATCCAGCGTTTCAAGCAGACCTTGCTTCACATCTGTCGCAATCATAAGATTAGTGCAGATTAAATCAAAAACTTTGTCAATACTGCTAATTTCCTTTATATTATAAATAATATCAGGCAGCACTTTATTAGTTTTTTTTGCATATTTTGAAAATTCATCAATAACTTTACGCTTCAAAGCCTCAGCTTTACTTTCGTCAATCGGCTTTGAAAAAATTTCTTCATATTCGGCATAAATAACATCATTTTCATCTTTTGAAAACTGATTGATAAGAACTCTATGTTTAGCTTCTACTAATACTTTTACATTTCCATTTGGCATTTTTACTGTTTGTATAATATGAACTAAAACTCCAGTTTCATATACATCTTCTGGAAATTTTGGCTCTTCCACATTTGCATCCTTTTGCGACGTAAGAACCAGTTTATTATCAAATCTTGCAACAGCTTCTTCAAGACTTTTCAGACTTGACTGCCTACCGATAAAAATCGGAGTTACAACACCTGGAAATACAACTAATTCTCTTGTAGCTATAAATGGTTTGTTTTGCATAATTTCCCCTTTCATACTTTTATTTCAATTATTTAAACATTATTCAACAATTACTTTTTCTTTATCTGTAACTGCTTCTTTAGTAATTATTACCTTTTTAACATTGTCTTTTGATGGAATTTCGTACATTAAGTCAGTCATTACACTTTCAATAATTGAACGAAGTCCTCTTGCTCCAATTTTTCTTTTAAGTGCCAGTCGTGCAATCTCAACAATTGCATCTTTTTCAAACTCCAAATCCACATTTTCCATCTCAAAATATTTTTTATATTGTTTAACAAGTGAATTTTTAGGCTCTGTCAATATTTTTATCATAGCCTCTTCATCAAGTCCATGAAGTGCTGTAATTACAGGCAACCGTCCAATTAACTCTGGAATTAACCCAAATTTTATCAAATCTTCAGGCAGCACATTTTCAAATAAAGTCAAGTCATCCAATTTAGTCTTATTCGTTTCTAGCCCAAATCCAACTCTTTTTTCATTAACTCTATCCTTAACTTTTGCTTCCAGTCCTTCAAATGCTCCACCAACGATAAACAAAATATCCTTTGTATTAATTTCAATCATTTCTTGATTAGGATGTTTTCTCCCACCTTGAGGTGGTACACTTGCAACAGTCCCTTCAATAATTTTAAGCAGTGCCTGCTGAACTCCTTCTCCAGAAACATCCCTTGTAATTGACATATTTTCCGACTTTCTTGCAATTTTATCAATTTCATCAATATAAATAATTCCGTGTTCTGCTGTTTCAATGTCATAATCTGCAGCCTTTATTAACTTCAAAAGCACATTTTCCACATCATCTCCAACATATCCAGCTTCTGTCAACGTTGTGGCATCTGCAATTGCCAAAGGTACATTTAACGTTTTTGCTAGTGTTTGTGCAAGCAAAGTTTTTCCACTTCCAGTAGGCCCCACTAGCAGCACATTAGATTTTTGAAGTTCCACATCGTCATCTGTTTTTTTCTGCTGTTTATGCGTTATTCTCTTAAAATGGTTATAAACCGCTACAGATAATACTTTTTTAGGCTGTTCCTGTCCGATAATATATTCGTCAAGTTTAGCTTTTATTTCTTTAGGCTTTAACAACGTAATTTCCCTATTTTGTTCATTTTCGTCATATTCCCTAAAACTATCCAGCAATTCAGCACTATCTTCTATACATTCATTACAAATAAACACATCATCCTCTTCAGGACTTTGTATAAGTCTTTCTACCTCATCTTCTTCTCTTCCACAAAATGAACAGTAGTTTTTTTTCTTATTTGCCAATATTTTTCACCTCATTTTTTCTTTATATAATTTCTATTTATATATTTTTATTATTAATTTCTATTTTATTATTTTACTTATTATTTTTTTAACGCAGAGGTATCAAGTGCCATACCTCTGCACTCCCGCTTTACGCAAAACTTTTTATAATTTTAAAAATATATTTTAAATAAAGTTTTTATAAAATTTTATCAATTAATCCGTAATTTACAGCTTCTTCTGGTGACATAAAATTATCTCTTTCAGTATCTGCATATATTTCTTCTACTGATTTTCCAGTCGCTTCTGATAAAATTTTACTTGTAATTTCTTTCATTCTTTCAATTTCTTTTGCTTGAATTTGAATATCTGTTGCTTGCCCTCTTGCTCCACCTAATGGTTGATGAATCATTATTCTTGAATTTGGCAATGAGTATCTTTTTCCTTTTGCTCCTGCTGATAATAATACTGCTCCCATACTTGCTGCTTGTCCTACGCAAACTGTAGAAACATCACTTTTAATGTGACGCATTGTATCATAAATTGCAAGTCCAGCTGTGATTACTCCTCCTGGGCTATTTATATACATAACAATATCCTTTTCATTATCCTGTGCATCCAAAAATAATAGTTGAGCTACAATCGCATTTGCCATCCCATCTTCAACTTCTCCGCTTACAAAAATTATTCTATCTTTCAAAAGTCTTGAATAAATATCATAACTTCTTTCTCCACGTCCATCATTTTCAATAACTACTGGACTATATACTGACATATTATTTCCTCCTCTTTCTATAAATTTTTCTTTTATTTTATTATTTTTTGTTTTTTTTCGTTGTCAAATATGCTTGTTATCTCAATTCTTTTTATTTTTACAAAATAGTGAAAAAGAATTTCGCAATAAACTATTTTATCACAAAATTCTTCTAAAATCAAAATATTCTTTTTAATCTGTAATTTTAAAAAAATTACTATTTAACTTTTGCTTCATTCACTAATAAATCAATTGTTTTTTGATTTACTATTCTGTATTTTGTTTCATCAATAAATCTTTCATAATTTCCATTTTTTCTTACATCAGCGATTAATGCATCTTTTTCAATTCCATACATTGCAGCCAATTTTTCAATTTCTTTTGATACTTCTTCATCTGTTGCTTTAATTTGTTCAGCTTTTGCAATTTCAGTTAATACTAATTCTGTTTTTACTGATTTTGCAGCATTTTCTTTTGAGCTTTCTCTCATTGTTTCCATTGTTTGTCCTGTCATTTGGAAATATTGGTTAAGATTCATTCCTTGCATTTGTAACTGTTGTGCAAATCTGTTGATTTGATAATCAATTTCTCTTTGAACTAATGCTTCTGGAACTTCAACTTCTGTTGTATTTACCACAGTTTCTACTACTTTGTTCTTAAATTCATTTTCTGCTCTTGTTTCTTCTCTTTTTGTAATATTTTCTCTAGTTTTGTTTTTCATATCTTCAACAGAGTCAAATCCTAATTCTTTTGCCAAGTCATCATTTAATTCAGCTTCTTCTTTTCTTTTAATTGAATTTACTTTCACTTTAAATAAAGCTGGTTTTCCTTTCAAGTTTTCAACATGATATTCTTCTGGGAATGTAACATTTACACCAAATTCATCACCTTTTTTGTGTCCTGCAATTTGATCTTCAAAAGTGTCAATAAAGCTGTGAGAACCTAATGTCAAATCATATCCTTCAGCTTTTCCACCATTAAATGCTTCTCCATCTATAAATCCTTCAAAGTTAATGTTTACAACATCATCATTTTTAGCTTCTTCATCTTCAGCAACTTCTTTTAATTTTGTAGCACTTTCTTTTAATCTTTCGATTTCTTCGTTTACAGTTTCATCTGTAACTTCTACATTTTCTTTTTCTGCTTCCACACCTTTATATTGTCCTAGTTCAAATGTAGGTAATACAGGTATTGTAAATACAATTTCCACTTTGTCATCGTTATGTTCATATTTTTCAAGTTTAATATCAGCAATTGGTTTTAATTCATTTTCTGCAACTGCTTTTCTATATTCATCAGAAATAATATGATTTAAGATTTCCCCTTCAATTTCCTTTTTAAATTTATTTTCTATAACTTTTGCAGGTACATGTCCTGGACGGAATCCGTCAACTTTTGCATCTTTAAAATGTACTAAAACATGTTCCTTTAAATGTTTTAATTCTTCTCCTTCTCTAACTACTGATACTTCGTAAGTTGTTTCATTTAATTTTTTTACTGCCATTTCTTTAATTCCTCCTAAAATTTTTTGTTATATATAATTTATATTAATTAATTTAATTATTTAAAATCCTTTATTTTTAATTCAATAAATAAATCTGAATGGACAGACTTAAATATTGGAGTATAAACTATTTTAAATTTTTTCTTGTAAAAATTATTTGTTTTTAATTTATGTCCTAAATTGTAGCCAATTACCGAAATAATTCGGTTATTTTTCCTAACAAATCCTTTAAAATGCCGATTATTTATTCCAAACTTTGTCAAATTTAAAAAACTTACATCAGCATCCATGAAATTAGGCTCTTGATTATCCAGTCCAAAAGGTGAAAGTCTATTTATATCATGAAGTCTTCGCTTATTTAGATTTTCAATATTTAGCCAAGAATCAATATACAACATTTTTTGTATATTTTCTCTGCTTTTTCTAGCAAGTTTATTTCGCAAATGTCTTTCTATTTCACCTAAATATTTTTCAGAAACAAGAAATCCTGCCGCCAAATCATGCCCTCCAAATCGTTCCAGCTTATCTGAAACACTTTTTAAAATATCAAAAATATTGATCCCTTCTATACTTCTGCAAGATGCCTTTCCGTATCCATTTTTTATTGAAACTAGAATCACTGGAATGTTATATTTTATAGAAATTCTTGAACATACAACTCCAATTACGCCAGAATGCCATTTTCTGCTTTTCATAAAAATATATTTTGGATGTTCCAGACGCTGTATTTTTTCTTCTAGATCATTATAAATTTCATTTTCCAAGTAACGCCTAATTTTATTGGCACGCTTCATTTCTTCAATTATTGAAAAAAGTTTGAAATCATCATCCTGAATAAAAAAATTTACAACAATTTTTGAGTTATCAATTCTTCCAAGTGCATTAAAAATTGGTGCGATAAAAAATCCAATATCACTAGTCGTTATATTCTGAGGATTTATCTTTAAGTAATTAATAATATACTTCAAACCTTTTATTTTTGTTTTTTTTAAATTATTTAATCCTTTTTTTATAATAAATCTATTTTCATCAGTCATTGGCACAACATCCGCAACTGTCCCAATCATCACAATATCCAGATAATCATACAAAATTTTTTTATTTGTGCCATATTTCTCATAAACTGCATCAGCAAGTTTGAATGCTACTCCAGAGCCAGACAAAGACTTATTTGGATAATTTTTACTGATTTTAGGATTTATTGTAATAATTTCAAGATTTTCTTCCTCATTTTCAAAAGTTCCAGTTTGTCTGTGATGATCTGTTATAATTATGTCGATTCCCCTTCTTTTTAGCATCATTATTTCTTCAGGATTGCTTATTGAGGTATCAACTGTTATAAACAGTTTTGCATCCCATTTTTTTAAAAAAGCTAAAACATGCCTATTTATCCCAGTTCCCTTATGAACACGATTTGGAATATAGTAATCTACATTTAGCCCTAACTTTCTTAACATTATTACTAAATATGCCACTCCAGAAATTCCATCAACATCATAATCTCCATAAATTATAATTTTCTCTTTATTTTTCCCAGCTTTTTGTATTCTTTTAACGGCATTTTCCATATCTTCAAATAAAAATGGATTATGAATGTCCTTTTTATCTGAATTTAAAAATTTCTGTACTTTTTCTTTCGTATTAATTTCCCTATTCAAAAGAAGCCTTGAGATCAATTTACTTTCACCAAATTCAGAACTTTTTGATAGCAAATAATTTTTATCATAGCTTTTTAATTCCCACTTCATTACAAGATTAATCGCTTCCTTTTTCGTATAAGTGAACTACTCCCACTTTTAGAAGCGGGAGCTTCTTGGGAAGTATCTGCTTTTGTTAGCCAAATATATTTACCAAGCTCTTCGGGTAGTCCCTACCCTGATATATTTAGTGTAATACATTTTGCTATAAATATCAATCAAAAATGCAATTCATCTCCCACTTATAGAAGTTGGAGACTTCTTGCTATCTTTTTGTTAAAAATCCTGATTTTAAAGCCATTTTGAATCTTCATCCTATTCAGTATCACTATTTCCTTTTTTTATTTCACTTAATATTGAAGCTATCTTCACACCATATTCAACACTATCATCCAAATGAATTCTCACTTCTGGAACAAATCTTACTGTCAATTGTGACCCAATTTTTTTTCTAAAAAATCCTCTTAATTTATTCAAATCTTCAATAATTTTTTCTTTATTTATATTATTTTTCAAATCAAGTATTGAAAATGTCAAATCAAGATATCTTCCATCTTTGGTAAGCTCTACCTTGTGAATTGTAACAAGATTTTTTATTTTTTCATTTTTTATCTCTGTTAAAAGTGACATTCCAACAATTCTTGAAATTTCTTTTTCCAGCCCTTTTTTTCTTCTATCATTCATAAAACTATCACCTATTCACTTTTGTTATCTTGGTATTTCTTCCATAATATATGATTCTATTATATCTCCAGCTTTAATGTCATTAAAGTCTTGAATACCAATTCCACATTCTTGTCCCATTGCAACTTCCTTCACGTCATCCTTAAACCGCTTCAATGAACCTAATTCTCCATCGAAAATAATGATTCCGTCACGAATTACACGAATTTTGGAATCTTTTGTAACCTTTCCATCAACAACGACAGCTCCAGCAATATTTCCAACATTTGACACTTTGAACACTTGCTTAACTTCAATTCTTCCAAAGTAAACTTCCTTAAACTCAGGATCAAGCATTCCTTTCATCGCTTTTTCTATTTCTTCGGTTGCATGATAAATTACATTATAGTTTCTAATTTCTACTCCTGTTTTTTCGGCAATAATTCTAGCTGGTGTTGTTGGACGCACATTAAATGCTATTATAATTGCATTTGATGCTTCTGCAAGTTTTACGTCCCCTTCAGTTACTGCTCCAGCACTTCCTTGAATTATATTGACTACAACTTCTTCTGTATTAAGTTTTTCAAGCGATTCCTTCAATGCTTCTACTGATCCTTTTGAATCAGCTCTTATAATACATTTCAATTCTTTTAATTCCTGTTCTTCCAACTCTTGTGATAAACTTTCTAGTGAAATATGTTTTTTCTTGTTTTGCTCATTTACTTTTCTTTCCCTAATAAAATCTTCTACAATTTTCTTAGCCTGTTTATCACTTTCCACACCATATAAAATGTCTCCAGCATTTGGCACAACATTAAATCCTGTAATTTCTACAGGTTGTGAAATGATTGCCTTGTTTATTTTCTTTCCTCTGTCATCAAGCATAGAACGAACCCTACCGTGAGATTCTCCAGCTACAAATACATCCCCAATCTTTAAAGTACCTTCTTGTACAAGTACATCAGCAACTGCTCCCATCTTAGGATCAAGTCTTGATTCTACTACAACTGCTTTAGGACGTTTATTTGGGTTAGCCTTTAATTCTTCAAGTTCTGCTGTAATTAGTATTGTTTCTAAAAGTTCTTCCAAGTTAATCTTTTGCTTTGCAGAAATTTCAACAAATTCAGTAGTTCCTCCCCATTCAGGTGACATTAATCCATATTCAGTCAATTCAGTTCTAACTTTCATTGGATCAGCCCCTGGCTTATCAATTTTGTTTATTGCAACAATTATTGGAACATTAGCTTCCTTAGCGTGAGAAATAGCTTCCACAGTTTGAGGTTTTACTCCATCATCAGCCGCTACAATCAAAATTGAAATATCTGTAATATTAGCTCCACGTGCTCTCATTTCAGTAAATGCCTCATGTCCTGGAGTGTCAATGAATGTGATTCTTTGCCCTTTCCAAATTACTTGGTATGCACCAATTTTTTGTGTAATTCCTCCAGCTTCATCTCCAATTACGTTTGTATGTCTAAGTGCATCTAATAATGATGTCTTACCATGGTCAACGTGTCCCATAATCGTTATAACAGGAGCTCTTGTAACAAGTTCACTTTCTTTATCTTCCTGTTCAAGATGATACTTTTCACCATAACTAACTTCTTCAACTACTTCTTTTTCCACAATTACTTCATAGTCAAGTGCCACTTCTTCAGCTTCTTCAAAAGACAAAATTGCATTTGCTGTAAGCAGCTTTCCTTCCATAAAGAATTTTTTAATTATATCAGAAACATTAATTCCCAGTTTTTCAGCTAAATCTTTAATAACAATTTCATCTCCAATTGTTATCATTCCTATGCTCTCTCCTTCAATTCTGACAATTTCATCCTTAACAGCTTTTTCATGTTTTTTATTTTTCTTTTTCTTCTTATCATCTTTTCTAAAATCAGAACGAAGTTCTTTTTCTTGCTGCTCTCTATCTCTTCTGTTTTTTTCGTATTTTTTCTTTTCAAATTTTCCTTTTCCTTTTCCACCAGCTTTTCCTTTTTCAGTTACTGTTGCCGCTGGAATTTCAGACTGTATTTCTCTTTTTCCGCTAGAAAAGTTTCGGTTGTCTCTTCTAAAATCATCCCTGTCTTTATTAAATCCTCCTCTATCAGAAAAACCTCTATTATCTTGTCTATCTCTAAAATTTCTCGTTCCATTTTCTCTACTGTCACGATTATCTCTATTTTCTCGGTTATCTCTGTTTTCTCTATTTTGAAAACTTCTGTTGTCTCGATTATCTCTTGACTGGTTATTTCCATCTTTGTTAAAATTCCGATTGTCTCTTCTAAAGCTGTTATCTCTTCCTTCTCTTTTAAATCCGTCTTTATTTCGGTCTCTATTCTGGAAGTTTCTTGTTCCATTTTCTCTACTGTCACGATTATCTCTATTTTCTCGGTTATCTCTGTTTTCTCTATTTTGAAAACTTCTGTTGTCTCGATTATCTCTTGACTGGTTATTTCCATCTTTGTTAAAATTCCGATTGTCTCTTCTAAAGCTGTTATCTCTTCCTTCTCTTTTAAATCCGTCTTTATTTCGGTCTCTATTCTGGAAGTTTCTTGTTCCATTTTCTCTATTTTCTCGGCTATCTCTATTTTCTCTATTTTGATAATTTTGTCTATCTTTATTTATTTCATTTGGTTTATTATTCTGACTACTCAAATTAACTTTCATCTCCATTTTCTTTTTATTTTCGTTTTTATCAAATTTATTTTTATTATTGCCTAAATTATTATTTTCTTTTTTTTCCAGCAACTGTTTTGACTTATCATAGTTTTTATTAATGTTTTTTGGTTCATTAAATTTATTTTGTCTAATATTGCTGTTCTTCTGACTGCCTGAATGATTGTTTACCATTTTTGGGGTGGCTTCTTTTACTTTTTCTTCGTTTTTATTCAGATTTTCAGTTTTACCTCCATCATATTGACTTTGATTCTGAACATTTTTTTGAAGTTTTTTCCTTATCAGATCCACTTCTTCATTGCTTAGCACATTCATATGATGTCTTTTATCAATTCCAAATTTTCGGATTTCTTCCATAAATTTAGATGCTGTAAAACCGTTTTCCTTTGCTAATTCATGCACTTTCATCCATTCATCACCTCCACTTTGCTTAATATTCCCTTTATTACTTTTTTACTAAAAATACCAACAACATTTACATCTCTTGAAAAAAGTCTTACTAATTCTTCTTTCTTTTCAACAAATACAATTTCAAAATTAAAATTTTCCTTTAATTTTTCAAATTCTTCAATATATTTCACCTTTATATCTTTAGGAATTATCAAAAGTTTTATTTTCCCTTTTTTTATTCCTTCAATAGTTTCATCAATTCCAAAAACAAAATATTGAGAATTTTTCATTGGTCTTAAAATATCAATTATATCTTTTTTTTCACATTTTATTTGTTCAAGCATCTTTACTAACTGCTCGATTTCAATATTATATTTTTTATTTTTTGAAAGTTTTTCAACACATTCATTTGTTTTACAAATATAAAATCCTCTTGCCTGAACTTTCATTTCCCTATCAAAAATGTATTTCCCATTTTGCTCAGATATTCTAAAAAATTCAGATTTTTCACCTTTCCTTCTACAGCAAATACACATTCTTTCGGGACTATTTTTTTTAATTTCTAATTTTTTTTCATCAACTGTATCCAAACTTCTCGATTACCTCCTTGTTCGATACAATTTTAACCATTTGTAAAAGTCTATAAATCATATTAATAATCTTATAACGCAGTACTATTTACCGCTTACTTTTACAGTTGCCTAATTGCTCTCTTTTTTTATTCATTATTATCATTATTTCCAAGCCCTGCAAATGCACTTTCTTCATTTTCAAAGTCATCTTGCAATTCATCGCTTTTTTCAATATTTTCTACTTTATCCAATGAATCCTGAAATGCACTTTTTTCTTCAATTTCTTCTTTATCATCAGATGAAATTTTATTTGATTCTGTGTGAATATCAATTTTTATACCACACAGTCTTGCTGCAAGTCTTGAATTTTGTCCTTTCTTACCTATAGCAAGCGATAATTGGCTTTCTGCTACAATTACTTTTGCAACTTTTAAGTTTTCATCGCCTTCTTCAACAATTTCCACGGATAAAACCTGTGCAGGATTTAAAGCATTTTTTACAAACTCTCTAATATCTTCATTCCAAAGGACAATATCAATCTTTTCTCCTCGCAATTCGTCAATAATAGTTTGAATTCTCATACCATTTCTTCCAATACAAGCACCTTTTACATCCAAATTCTTATCATTTGAATAAACTGCCACTTTAGAACGGCTTCCAGCTTCTCTTGCAATATTTTTTATTTCAATTATTTCTTCATAAATTTCAGGAACTTCCAATTCCATTAGTCCACGTAATAATTCTTCAGATTTTCTTGAAATAAAAGTTTTTGTAAATTTAGTTGCTTCCTCAACTTCTCCAATAAATATTTTTATTCTGTCCCCTTGTACAAACTTATCTGTTGGTGACAATTCCTTTTGTGGTACAATTGCCTCAAGCCCATTTATATCCACATACAGATTCCCTTTTTCATCAGTTTTTCTAACATTTGCAGACACAATTGAGTTTTCGATTTCTTTAAATTTATTAAAAATATTTCTTTTTTCACACTCTCTAACTTTTTGCACAACAATTTGCTTTGCATTCTGAATTGCATTTCTCTTAAAAGTTTCTGCATTGATTTCCAAATCCAGAATATCTCCCAATTTAGCACGTTTTTTAACAGAAACCGCATCTTCCAGACTAATTTCCTCATCAGGATTTTCTACATTTTCTACAATTAATCTTTGTGAAAAAACTTTTACATCTCCATTATTTCTATTAATCGTTACTTTTACATTATCCTTTTCACCATAATTTTTTTTATATGCTGCAAGTAATGCAGTTTCTATTGTTTCTAGCAATTCTTCTTTTAAAATGCCCTTTTCCTTTTCCAGTTCATCAAGTGCTTCCAAAAATATTTTTTGATCTCGCCCTTTCATCATTCCTCCTCACTATTTAATATACCATTTGGTAATTCATATATTAAATTTGCTTTCTTTAATTTAGAAAGTGGTATTTCCACTATTTTTTCCAATTTATCATCAAAAAGAAAAACCGTATCATCCTCAAATTTTTCCAATTTCCCTATAAATTTCTTTGTCCCTTCAATATTGCTCTTAGCCTGAACATTAATTCTCTCTCCCAAAAATCTCACAAAATCCTTAGGCTTTTTCAGTCTACGTTCAACCCCAGGTGTCGAAACCTCCAGAAAAAACTTCTCCTCAATCAAGTCATCCGCAATTCCGTCAATCTCACGGCTAAAATCAATACAATCATCAAGCGTCGTAGTCCCATCCATTTTCTCCACATACACTCTCAAATAATTATATCCCCCATCCCTCACATATTCCAAATCTGCCAACTCCAGATTCATTTCTTTTAAATGCGATTCGATTTTCTTCTCAAACTCATTTAAAATCTGTTCCATAAAATTACACCTCATATCTAAAACTAAAGAGTGGGCTAACCCACTCTCTACCTAAAATTATTTCCTACGATTATAATAACATATTTTTACTTTTTTTTCAACCCCCTATTTTTTTTATAACAAAAAAACAACCTTATAAAAAAGTTGCTGTTTTTTAAACCTTATTTTAATGGATAACTTATTTTAACTTTCAAAATAGCACATTTTTCAGAGAAACTATTCAATATGTTTCAATCCTTGTTTTAATGGATAACTTACTTTAACACTCTGTACTTTTGAGAAAATCCTTTATTTATCAGTGTTACAGAGATTTTTTCAGACATTAAAATTATATTTTTTGGCTTAATTTTTATCATTTTTTGCTGTCTTTTTGATATTTTCCGTAACTCCTAACGTGCATGTTTATTGGCTTTGAATAGGCTTTTCCTTACTTTTTTAATTTTTAGTAGCGGTAGGAATTTTTACTACAAACTTATTGTACCACATTTTTTTGATTTTTCAAAATTTTTTTAAAAATTATTCTTCTAAATAAAAAGATACCAAAAAACAAATTTTGTAATTCAGTATCCTTCTTCAACTCTACTTCCAGTAATTTTACTTCATAGATGAAAATATTTTATTCAAGGCTTCTTCAGCCTTTTTTGAAAGATTGCTTTTTGGAAATTCTTTTACTGTATAAGTACATCTTTCAGCCAAGCCTTTTTGTGACATTCCTTTATTTATTTTTGCTAATTCGCCTTTTTTTACAATTATAGCCATAATAATCCCTCCTTGAATTAATTTATACTATTTTCTAATAACAAAGAAAAATTAACAGCTTAGGATATTTATTTTATTAAATTCTAAGTTTGTATAGTTTCTAATAAACCTCCGCACCCTTCAAATTAATCTTCTTCTTCTCAATAATCCAGTTATCCGACAATTCTGCAAGTTCTTTTTTCATATTTTCCAAAAATTCATCATTGTCGTAATTCAAGGAAATCAATGTAGGACCTGCACCGCTTATATATTCTCCCAACGCACCGTGTTTTTTAGATGCTTCAAAGATTTTTTCTGAATTGTTTATTAATGCAAATCTGTAAGGCTGGTGGATTTTGTCACCTAAAAGAAAACGTAAGTTGTCGTATTCTCCTTTGTTAAAAGCATTTACAAGTAATCCTAGTTTTGAGATGTTGTTTATTGCATCAGAAACTAGGTACATTTTTGGCAAGACGCTTCTTGCTTTTTCTGTTGATAATTTAAAATCTGGAATCATTACGTAGAAACATAAATCGTCTGAATTTATTAATGAACTGTAAACAAGGTTTTCCTTATCATGAGCAGTAAGTACCATTCCTCCGAAAATCGCGGGTACTACATTGTCAGGGTGTCCTTCCATTTCCACAGCAAGTTTTGCTACTTCGTTAATATCCAGCACATCTCCCGCAAATTTGTTTGCAATCAAAATTCCAGCAACGATAGCTGATGAGCTGCTCCCAAGTCCACGTGAAATTGGAATATCGTTTCTTACAATGTTTACTTTATAGCTTGGAATATTTTTTACCAAATGCTTTTCAGTATATTTTATCGCTTCAAAAATTAAATTATCCTCAATTGGAATTGAAAATGGCTTTCCATTTTCTAAAAATTCAATTTTATCACTTTCTTCTACTTCGAGTTCCAAAAAATAATCTAGTGCAACTCCTAAACAATCATAACCTACACCAATATTAGCCGATGTCCCCGGCACTTTTACCTTAAATTTTAAACCCATCTTTATTCCTTTCTTTTTATCATCATAATTTTTATAAGAATAGCCTTGCAGCAAGGCTCAATCTAAAAATACAACAAAATATTAATAATAAATACATAACTTTATAATTTTTATTATCTTTCATAAAATACAACACAGCTAATGAAATAATTACAAAATCAATAAATGTAGGTAAAAATATTATATTTACAAAAATAAATAATAAACCTATCCAATAATTTATTCCTAATAATGAAAATCCTGTATGAAATATATCTTCAAATAAACAGAAATATAAAACTATTATACAAATATAATACTTGTATGCCTTGCTCTTTTTTCTTATAAATATATATGGCAGACCAAATAGTATAAAAAACAGAAGTTCTCCGTTTAAATATCTTGCATTTAGTATAACTTTTGAAAAATATTCAATGTCGAATAATTTTATTCCCATTAATAATGTCTGTCTATTCAAATAAAATAAAGTAATGCTTTGGAAAATAAAAATTTCAAAATCAAAAACAAATTTATTTCCAAATTTATCATTTTCTTTTTTTACAAAAGAATTTAAAATAGAAAATATTAAACCTGCATTTGTTATAAAAAATAAATTATTTTTAGACAACACTATTGATACTGTCAAAAAAATTATTTTCAAATAATTTAAAAAATCTACCTTCTTTATTAATTTTTTCAATTCCTTCAAATACTTACTTACATCCATTTGTTAATTATCAACTTTCAAAAAATACTATATTGTCAAATCCAAGTAATGAGCCCATTTTATTTGACTCAATCCTCTTAATGCCTTTAATGCTCTTCTACCAACTTCACTGTCTACTGTTAAAAGCATAATTGCACTGTTTTCACGTCTACCAACATTCATTGTGGCAATATTTATATTTTCTTTTCCTAAAGTTGCTCCCACAGCTCCAATAACTCCTGGCACATCTTCATTTCCCAAATAAATCATATTATGAGAAATTGCCATATCTACATCATGATTTTTTATACTTATAATTCTTTCTTCATTATTCATTCCAATTGTTCCGACAACATAGATTTTTTTACCATCTTCATTTGTTATTACAAATTCTATTGCTGAAGAATAATTTTTGTATTTATGATCTTTTTTATTTACCGAAATATTAATCCCTCTTTTTTCAGCAAGCGGCTTTGAATTAATGTAATTAACTTCCTCTTTCAAAACTGGTTCCAAAATTCCTTTTATTGCTGTTGAATCCACGATTGCTGTTTCTTGTCCAGCAATTTCTCCATAATAATTAAGCACAACATTTGTAATTGGAGTTTTTTCAATTTGAAAATAAATTTTTCCTAGCTTTTCAGCCAAATTTATAAATGGTTTTACAATTAAAAATTCTTCTCTTCCAATTGCAGGCAAATTCACAGCTGTTTCAACTATTTCTCCACGAAGTCCATTCAATACCTGCTTTACAACCTGAGTTCCAACATTTCGCTGTGCTTCATAAGTTGTTGCTCCAATGTGTGGAGTTGTAACTACATTATCAAATTCATATAAAACACATTCTGAACGTGGTTCAACAGCATGCACATCATATCCAAAACTTGCGATTTTTCCACTTTTTAATCCTTCTGCCACAGCTTCTTCATTAAAAAGTCCTCCACGTGCTGCATTTACAAGTCTTACACCATCTTTTAACTTGTGAAGGTTTTCAGCATTTATCATATCCACAGTTTCTTTTGTTTTAGGAGTATGAATAGTTATTACATCTGCCTTTTCCATTAATTCATCTAGCGTTTTAGCCTTTTCGCAGGTATATCTCTTAAATCTTTCATCTGAAATGTATGGATCATAAGCAACTAGTTTCATTCCAAATGCTTTCATTCTAGTAGCAACTAATCCACCAATTCTTCCAAGTCCGATAATTCCTAATGTTTTTTCAAATAATTCATTTCCTACGAATTTTTCTCTTTCCCATTTCCCACTTTTTATAAAATTATTTGCTGCAACAATATTTCTGGAAGAAGCAATCATAAGTCCAATAGCAATTTCACAAGCTGAAACTGTATTGCTGTCTGGAGTATTT
Organism: Leptotrichia sp.; assembly: GCF_057270615.1. Classification (NCBI taxonomy): domain Bacteria; kingdom Fusobacteriati; phylum Fusobacteriota; class Fusobacteriia; order Fusobacteriales; family Leptotrichiaceae; genus Leptotrichia; species Leptotrichia sp. Next base: position 12,874 of record NZ_DBHIXN010000016.1, on the reverse strand, counting down.
GCTACAATTACACCGTGTGCAGTTGCTTCGGGAATATTGATATTATCCGTTCCATTTCCAGCACGTCCCACTATTTTTAGATTTTTAGCTTTGTCTAGCAGTTCTTTATCCACTTTTATAACACTTCTCACAATCAAGGCATCATATTCATGTATTATTTCCAAAATTTCTTCACGTGAAATTCCAACTTTTACATCAACTTTTACATCTCTGGCTTTTTGCAGTCCAGCAACTGCTTCATCATCAATATATTCACCAACTAAAACTTTATACATATTTCCTCCTCATAATTTGCAATTTTATATGTAATATCTTATCATAAATCAAGATACATTTCAATATATACTCATTTTACTCCATACATTCCAAAATTATTGATTTACAATTTACCATATTTATTATATAATATATCCAAATTATTTTATAGTAAGACTGATTTAAAACTAATATTAAACTTTATCCAAAAAAAATAAATTATATTTCATTATACTTTTTGATGCTAAAAAATTTTTTTAATCTATTATTTAGAATAAAAAATTAATATTAATTTTAAGTTTTGTTTTAAATTAATTTTACTATAATCTAAATATAAAACAAAAAAAGGAGCAATTCAATATGGCAAATTACAAAAATTTTGACTTTAAAAAATTATATTTTATCGTGTATATTGCTTTAATTTTAATAGTCGTATTTTTAGTATTCAAATTGGGAATGTTTTTATTTCCATTTACAATAGCTTTATTTTTTTCATTACTGACACGACCATTTACTCGATTTTTACAAAAAAAGTTAAATTTTTCAAAAAAACTTTCGACAATTATTTCTATAATATCATTTTTACTTATATTTTTTGGAATTATTAGCTGGGGCTCACTAAAACTAATAAGTGAAATTTACAAATTGTCTCAAAATCTTAATAACTATAGCAAAATGACACAAAAACTTTGGACTGACGGTATAGAAAAAATTTACGCTTATTTAGGAAATTTTCCATCAGGTTTTACAAAACAGATAAATGAAACTATAAATGGCTTTATTTCCACAGGTTCTGCAAGAATTGGAATGTTTATTAGAGGACTAATTAATTTTATTACATCAATCCCTACTGTTATCCTATATATATGTATTACAATTTTAGCAACTTTTTTTATTAGCCTTGATAAAGATGAAATTGTGTCTTTTTTAGAACACCAGCTTCCAAAATCATGGCTAGATAAAGTCTATAATATAAAAACAGATATGTTTACAGTACTTGGTTCCTATATCAAAGCACAAATTATTTTAATGACAATTTGTTTTTTTGAGCTTTTAATATGGTTGCATTTATTATCATTTTTTAAATTTAATGTGCCTTACCCATTATTAATGTCCATCATAATTTGTATAATTGATGCTCTTCCAATTTTAGGAGCAGGAACAATATTAATTCCGTGGGCAGTAATCTCTTTTGCATTGTCCGACATAAAACTAGGAATTGCATTAATAATAATTTACCTATTTGTTCTATCCGTAAGACAAATGTTGGAACCAAAATTAGTAAGTCAAAATCTAGGTGTCCATCCTTTAATTACTCTGATTTCAATGTATTCAGGATTTAAAATTTTTGGAGTAATAGGTTTTCTAATTGGTCCTATAGTGATGATTATTCTAAAAAATGTATTTTCAAAAGAATTGGAAGTTGGATTTTTTAGAGATATTTTTGGTGATACCTCTGACAATAAAAACTCCAAAAATAAATCTATTCAGTAATCTGCACTGAATATTAAACTCTATTGGAAAAATAAAAATTATATTTATTATTAAATAAAAAAGGACATAGTTTTTACACTTGTCCTTTTTTTACAAATCTAAATTCAACTCGACGATTTTTTTCTTTTCCCTTATCTGTGTCATTATTTTCAGAAGGATTGTTTTCTCCACGTCCTATTATCCCAACAATTCTATCTTTTGAAAGTCCTAATTCTATTAGTTTTGAACTGACTACTTCAGCTCTTCTCAGTGACAAACGTTTATTATATGAAGACATACCACTTTTATCAGTATATCCAATAATTGATACAAGAAAGTCATTTTTTTCAATATACTCCTTTATATCATTCAATAAAGGATAAGCTTCTTTTTTCAAATTAATACTATTTTTATAAAAATTTAACTCATCTGAACTTAAAGATATAATTTCCGAACTTGACATTTTCACTCTTTCTGGATTTTTTATTGGCTCTTTCTGAATATTAAAAGTTTCTGAATTTTCTGGCTGAACTGCAGTTTGTACAGATTCTGATAGATTTCCAGGTTTTTTTTGTTCGCTTTTAGAGTTTTTAGACGATGAAGTATTATTGACAAGTCTTGTTCCAGTCCCATTTTGATTCAATTCAACTGTTATTAAATCTGGATCATCTTTTGATGCAAATGCTTTTGACGTTGTTTTTTCAGGATTTGGTGTATCCAATGTAGGAATATCTTTTGCATCCCGTTGTATATCTGCAATATTTGGACGAATTATATCCTTTCGCATCTCAGAAGTAGTTATTTTTTCAGACACTAAAGGCACTGCCATTGCTACCATTGAGGAAACTGCAACTAATGTTGGTTTTTTCATAATTTATTCCTCCTTCTCCTTTTTTAATACTACTTTTCATTTAAATATTAACCTCATTATAATTTTATTCCACTATTTCCCATTGAATAGTAAATTTTGATTATAAAATTTTTAATAAAACTCTATTATTAAATAATAGACTTATCCGATAACTATATAATTTAAAAATATAACAAAATAATTATTATTTTAAAGATACGAAAAACCTTTGTTAAAAACAAAGAATATTAAGTTTTCGAATAAGTCTAATATAAAAATATAATTTCTGTTTTTTAAATGAAATTTAGTATAAATATCTTATTTTTGACTATTTTCCAAACCATATTTTTTAATTAATTCATCATATTTTCCATTTTCTTTCATTTTTTTCAATTCAGCATTTATTTGTTTTATCAATTCTGGATTTTTTCCTTTATCAACAGCCATTGCCATTCCAATTGAAGCAGGTTTTTCATCAAAAATTTCCATTTCTGGATTTTTTTTCATATATTCAGTAGCAACTGCATTTTCCAAAATAATTGCATCAATTTTTCCTGCCTTTAAATCTAAAATTATATTTACAGTGCTTTCATTTGGAACAACTGTAGCTCCTTTAATAGTTCTTGCTTCCAATTCTTGAATTGTTCCTAATTGAACTCCAATTTTTTTACCGCTTAAACTGTTTGGAGTTACTGATTTATTACCTTTTTTTCTTAAATATGTTTCTTTAGATACAAAATAATCATTTGTAAAATCAACTGATTTTTTTCTTTGTTCAGTTGAACTCATCCCAGATACAATAATATCAATTTTTCCTGCTTTTAACGATGGAATAAGTCCATCAAACGACTGATCTATAATCTCAATTTTATATCCAAGATTTTTCCCAATTTCATTTATCATATCGACATCAAATCCTGTTATTTTCCCATTTTCAACATATTCAAATGGAGCAAAAACTGCATTTAACCCAACTCTCAATTTTTTTTCTCCATTATCCTTTTTTCCACACGACATAACTCCGAAAATTAACAATGTCAATACTAAAAATATTTTTTTCATATTTTTTTCCTCACTTTCTATTTTTTAATAATTTTACATTCAATAAATTACTGACTATAAATTGAATTTATTCAAAAAAACTTTATCATAATTAAATTTAATTTTATGAATCAAAAGTTTTCAAATAATTCTATCTTCTATTTTAAATTCCTTAATTCATTGTTTTAATTTTCTAATTTTTTTTAGTTTCCAAACCATATTTTTTAACTAATTCATCATATTTTCCATTTTCTTTTAACTTTTTCAATTCAGCATTTATTTTTTTGATAATTTCTGTATGTTTCCCTTTGTCAAAAGCAATTGCCATACCATAAGGTAATTTTTCTTCATAAAAAACTTCTATGTCAGGATTTTTTTTGATGAATTCCTTTGCAACAATATTTTCCAAAATTACTGCATCTGTTTTCCCATTTTTTAAATCCAGTATCAAATTAATAGTTGCATCATTTGTCACAACATTTGCATTTTTTATTTTTCTAGCTTCCAATTCTTGAATTGTTCCTAACTGAACTCCAATTTTTTTCCCAGCCAGACTTTCCTTTGAAGTAAGTTGATTATTTCCCTTCTTTTTAAGAAACATTTGTGTTGACTTGTAATATTCATCTGTAAAATCAACTGATTTTTTACGTTCTTCAGTTGCACTCATTCCAGAAATAATTGCATCTAGCTTTCCTGCTTTTAATGCTGGAATAAGAGAATCAAAGGGCTGTACTTTCATTTCAATTTCATACCCCAAATCCTTCCCAATTTGTTTTATCAAATCAATATCAAAACCGACAAGTTCTCCATTTTTAATGTATCCAAACGGAGGAAATACTCCATCTGTTCCTACCACAAGTTTCTTTACTTCTTTATCATTAACACTATTCTTACTTCCACAAGATAAAATTCCAAAAATTACTACTGTAATTATTATTAATATTTTTTTCATATTCTATTACCCTTCTATTATTTAATACTAAACCCATTAAAAAATATAAATTTTATTTATTTTATGATAAAAAATCTGTCCTTTGATAATGAGAAATAGTATTAAGATTATTAATTAATGATTTAATACTTTGTCTAAAAATTCCCTTGCTCTTTCTGTTTTTGGATTTTCAAATAAATCAACAGGCTTTGCATCTTCGAGGATATATCCTCCATCCATAAAAAATATTCTATTGGCTACATTTTTAGCAAATCCCATTTCATGTGTTACCACTATCATTGTCATTCCTGCATGTGCAAGTTCTCTCATAACTTCCAAAACTTCTCCTATCATTTCAGGATCAAGTGCTGAAGTTGGCTCATCAAACAAAATTATTTTTGGATTCATAGCTAATGCTCTTGCTATCGCTACCCTTTGTTTTTGACCACCAGATAATTTATTGGGATAGGCATCTCTTTTATCAGCAAGCCCTACTTTTTCAAGCAGCTCCATTGCTAATTTTTCAGCTTCTGCTTTTGATATTTTTTTTAGCCTAATTGGACCTAATGTAATATTTTCTAGTACTGTTTTATGTGGATATAGATTAAAGTGCTGAAACACCATTCCAATTTCCTCTCTAATTTTATTTATGTCCACTCCACGTTCCAAAATATTTTTATTATTTATTATAATTTCTCCAGAAGTTGGCTCTTCAAGCCTATTTATACAACGTAAAAAAGTTGATTTCCCACTGCCAGATGGTCCAATGATGGAAATTACCTCTCCTTCTTTTATTACTGTGCTAATTCCCTTCAGAACTTCTAAATTTCCGTATTTTTTCTTTAAATCCTTTATTTTTATCATTTCTTTACTTGCTTTGCCATTAGCTCCATCAATTCCTTCTGGTTCTCTGCATTTTTTATTAAAACTAATCATTTTCCTTTAATTTCATCTCCAATCGTTTCCCGATAAACGAGAATAATTTTACACTTACATAGTAAACTATACCTGTAAGTAACATAGGTTTTATACTATAATAAACAGCCTGCAAACTTTTACTGTTCATTGTAACATCCATAACGCTGATATATCCTACAATAGAAGTTTCTTTAAACAAATTTATAAATTCATTCACAAGAGCAGGTAAAATATTTTTTACAGCTTGCGGCATTATAATTTCATTCATTGCCATTTTATAAGGCATTCCTGTAGCTCTTGCAGCCTCCATCTGACCTTTGTCAATACTTTCAATTCCTGAACGGATTGTTTCTTCAACATAAGCTGCACTATTAAGGCCCAGAGCAATAGCCGCTACCCAGTAATTATTGAAAATTACTATTACATAGGAAAGTGTCAATAATTGTAATATCATTGGAGTTCCACGCATTATATCGACATATTCGTCAATAATTGCATCTTTTATCATGTTAAAAACTTCATTTCCAGTTTTTTGGAATTTCAAAAATGCTAAAAACATTCCAAATAATATCCCAATAGCTGCACCTACAACTGTAAGCCCAAGCGTAGTCACAAAATAGCTGCTTGCATAGATTTCCCATTCTTTAGGCTTCATATCATGAGGAAACACAAGAAGCACTGTAATCACAACTACTGCTACGAAAAATGTTGTTTTTATTATTTTTCTAGTTTTTTCTAAATCTTCCATATTCTTTATGAACTTTAATTTTTGTTCATATCCTCCTTATATTTGAATTATTATAATATTATTATACCTAATATTTATTTGTTTTTCAATAAAAAATTTCAAAAAAAAATTATTTTATACAATATCCTGATCTTAAAAAAATAATAGTCTAATTATCCAAAGCATCATTTAGATTACTTAGAAGTTCCTAAAAAATTATAAATTTATTAATCAAATTTTTTACAGATAAATTTTTAATAAATCAAATAAAAATATTATAACAAGTGACACAAAAACAATAACTCCAAGCCCAAATTTTTTTAACGACAGAAAAGTAACAATACCCATTCCAATCAATATTTTCACAATGTCATAAAGACTTGTTCCACCTGAAGTAAAAATATCTGGAAATACCATAAGTGCTAATACCGAGTACGGCAATGCCTCAAAAAATTTATTCATTATCGGGTTTTTTGGAATTTTCACAAACAATGGCAACAATCTTAAAGATACCGTTACCAATGCTGAAATGACTATTACTTTAAAAACTTCTAAATTATTCATTTTCTTTTGCCTCATCCTTTCTATGTCTTACTGCATATATCAAACTTGAACCTATCATAATTAAAATCATTGCCCAGCCGCTACTTATAATATTTAGGAAAGGCAAATACATAAATGCCAATTTTGCTAAAATTACGTAAAGTACAACTTCAAAAAATTTTGGCAGTTTTTGTAATGACATTACTAATAAGCTAAAATATATTGAATACAAAATAAAACTTAAACTTGCTCGAAATGTTTCTGGTATCATATTTCCAAAAAGTGACCCAAGTACAGAGCTGCTAGCATAGCATAAATAAGGAATTGTATTTAATCCAATAATATACCAAGGCGATTTCTCTTCCTGTATAACAGCATAAGTTATTGTCTCATCAGTAAGCCCCGCTCCAACTAATATTTTTTCAAATAATTTTGTTCCACTTTTTAATTGCCTAAAAATTAGTAAATTCAAAAGCAAATATCTTAGATTAATCATAAATACTGAAACTATAACTTCTATTGCTGTAGAATGCTGTTCATATACCATTTTTAAAAGCATTGCTTCTGAGCCGCCCGCATAAATCCCAAATGACATTGCTGCCGTAACAATCGTATGCATCCCATTATTTTTAGCAATTAGCCCAACTGTCAGTCCAAATGGAATATAAGCTATTCCCATACCAATTCCAGATTTTATCCCTTTTAAATATTTTTCTAAATTACTCATTTTCCCTCTTTCTATTTTTATTTTTTATAGTAAAACTAATCTAAAACTGAACTCAAAAGCTATGATTTTTAATAGCCTTTTGTTTATCTTCCGTCTTTTAAAAAACTAAAGAAAAAAAAGAAGTTAGTTCATACTTGAGCTAACTCCTCTATTTCATGCTATAATGCGTCTTTTCCTCTTTCTCTCGTTCTGATTCTAATTACATCGTCTATTGGAAAAATAAATATTTTCCCATCTCCAACTTCTCCTGTATAAACGGCATCTATTATAATATCTACTAGCTTTTCAACATTATCATCCTGTGTCACTATTTCTATTTTTAATTTTGCAAGTAATGTCGGCGTAATTTTTTGTCCACGAAAACTTTCTGTATAACCTTTTTGATTTCCATGTCCTAAAACCTGACTTACTGTCATTCCTCTAATTTTAGCTTTTGTTAATGCATCTTTTAAATCTTCCAGTTTATCAGAACGAATTATTACTTCTAATTTTTTCATGATTTTCTCCTTAAATTAAGAATCTAGTCCCATAAATGTTGGATATGCAGTTTCCTTGTGTTCACTGTCATCCATTCCAACAGCTTCTTCTCTATCTGAAGCTCTAATTGGCATAAACACTCCAATAATTTTTATTATTATAAATGTAAAAATCCCAGCCCAAGCAGCCGTTATCAGTATGGCAATAATTGTTGCACCAAATAAGTGTGTTCCTCCATAAAGAAGTCCAAAATTTCCAGTTTCAGGTGTCAAGTTTGGCATTGTAAAAAATGCCATAGCGATTCCTCCAAAAATTCCGCCTACACCATGACAGCCGAAAGCATCTAGTGCATCATCATATTGAAGTTTATGTTTTAAACTAGAAATTGAAAAATAACAAACTGGGCTTACTAATAATCCTATTAAAATTGATGACCCGTATGAGACATAGCCTGCTCCAGGTGTAATTGCTACAAGTCCTGCAACTAAACCAGTTGAAGTCCCAACTAATGTTGGAGTTCCGTTATTCAATTTTTCTATAATTATCCAAGAACACATTGCTGCTGCAAGTGATAGCATTGTCGTGATAAACGCATGAATTGCAGTACTATTTATCGCTAAAGCAGAACCTGCATTAAATCCTAACCATCCAAATGCCAAAATTCCTGTTCCAAGCAGTACAAAAGGCACATTATGCGGACGATACTCGGTTCTTGTAAATTCTCTTCTCTTTCCGATAATTGTAGCTAAAACAAGTCCAGACACTCCTGATGAAATGTGAACGACATCTCCCCCAGCAAAATCTAATGCTCCCATTTTTGCAAGAAGTCCTCCACCCCAGACCATGTGAGCCAAAGGATAATAAACAAATATTAGCCAAATTGGAGCAAAAACTAAAAACGGTGCAAACTTTATTCTCCCAGTCACAGCACCTGTTGCAATACTTACTGTAATTATTGAAAACATCATTTGAAATAATGCAAAAACTGCATCTGGAATTTTATATCCTTTTGTGCTTGCTGTTTCACTTACTCCACGGAATAAAATATTTTCAAAATTTCCTATAAATTTTCCATTTCCAGAAAATGCTAGGGAATAACCTACTAAAAACCACATCACAACTGCAATAGCAATTGGAAGAATAACCATCATCATCGTATTAATGACATTTTTTCTTCGACCCAGACCTCCGTAAAAGAATGCCAGTCCCGGCGTCATAAAAAGCACTAATGCTGATGAAAATAAAATAAAAACTACACTTGCTGTATCCATACTGATACCTCCTATATTTTAATTTTTCGACATCCTGTGTCCTTTAATAACCTATTCTAGCAATTTTTTAAAAATTAGTCAAATATATTGTATATATACCTTTCATATATAAAACTTATTTTTATTTTAATGATCCCCAATTTTTAGCTAAAGTACCATTTGCTTTTAATGGAACTTTTTTAAATTTTACTGTATTCTCCATAATTTGTCTAATTTTTTCCATATATTCCTTCGCAAATTCATCACGAACCTCAAAAATTAGTTCATCATGAACTTGAATCAGCATTTTTATATTTTCATCATTTTTAAATTTATCAAATAGTTCAATCATAACTTTTTTTATAATATTTGCTGCTGTACCCTGAACAACTGTATTTACTGCCATTCTAACAGCTTGTGCCTGAACATTTTTATTTTTTGCATTAATTCCGCTAATATATCTTCTTGTTCCATAAAAAGTTTCCACAAATCCGTGTAGTTTAGCTGTTTCTGTCACAACATCCAAAAATTTCCTAATTCTTGGATATTCCTCAAAATATGTCCTAATATATTGAGAAGCTTCTTGAACTGTAATTCCTAACTCCTTTGAAAGTCCAAATGGCGTTTTTCCATAAAGAATACTAAAATTAATTACTTTTGCAATACTTCTTTCATTTCTGGAAATTTCATCTTCCTCTGTTTTAAAAAATATTTTTCTAGCTGTCAAACTATGCAAATCTTGATTATCCTGATAAGCCTTTACTAAATGCCTATCTTTTGACAACTCTGCCAAAACTCTTAATTCAATTTGTGAATAATCAAATGAAATTAGGCTATACCCTTTTTTTGCCACAAAACCTGTACGAATCCTAATTCCATCATCTGTTCTTACAGGAATATTTTGTAAATTTGGATTTGCTGAAGAAAGACGTCCAGTAGATGTTCCATTTTGATTGAAAGTTGTATGAATCCTGTCCTCTTTATCCGCCAGCTTTGGTATTGGTTCAATATAAGTCGACAATAATTTCTTATAAGCTCTATATTCCAGCAATTTCTTTCCAATCATTCGCTTATCTTCTGTCAATTCTCCATTGTTAGCAATCATTTCCAAAACTTCCACATTTGTAGAATATCCAGTTTTTGTCTTTTTCCCTGATGGAATCTGTAATTTTTCAAATAAAACTTCCCCAAGCTGCTGTGGCGAATCAATATTAAATTCTCCGCCACCAAGTTCATAAATTTCATTTTTAAGCATATTTATCTTTTTTTCAAGCTCTCCTTGAAATTCACTAAAATACTTTTTATCAATTTTTATCCCAGTTTCTTCCATTTGTGCCAATACTGGTATTAATTTACTTTCTAGCTCATCAAATATATTCAAAAGCTGCTCATTTTGCAACTTATTTCTTAAAATTGTTTCAAGTTTATAGATAAAAAACGTTCTCTTTGATAAAAATTCACAAATTACGTCATCTGAAACGCCACTAAAGTCTTTCTTTCTACGTTCTTTCTTAAATTTTTCCCCAAAAGTAGCTATTTCCACACCAAACTCATCCAGAATTATTTCTTCAATTTCCTGTAAACTTTCTGTTCCTAGCACATATCTTGCCAGCAAAATATCAAAATACTTAGCACATCTTATCCCAAATCTATTATTGTTCACTCCATAAGCTTTCCCACCAACAGAATATCCAAAATACTCACTTTCTCCGTTTTTCATATATTCTTTCACATTATAGGCAATAATTTCTTTTTCACTCAATAATTTATAAATATTTTCAATATTTTTTTCATTATCTATTTTTTCCTTAGTATTATTACCTAAAGTAAACAAATTAATCTGTACCCCTGATTCTAATTTTTTATTACTATTTTGCAAAATATCCTGAAGTTCACTATTTAAAAGTACGATATTCATTTTTTCATCACAAATGGAAAATCCAAGCATATTTTCAAAAATTGCAATTTTTTTATTCATTTTTTCAATCACAGAATAAGCGTCATTCCAGCTCACAATTTTACCATAATTTTTTTCAAAATAAATCTTTTCCTCTTTAACCTTTTTAGTTTTTTCATTTTGCTGGTTTTCTAATGCAGCTTCCTCTGCTTTTTTTTTCTGAGTTTCGTACTCTTCTCCTAATTTTTCTTTCAAAACTTGAATTTCATCTATTTTTTTATCTATTTCTGAATTATATTTATAATCTACATGCTCATAATAATGAGAAATCCCATTAAAAATTGGATTTTCCTTATCATACTCCAATTCTTTTTTTTCAATTTTTTCCTTTTCAATTCTCTCTTTTTCCAATTTTTCTTCAGTAATTTTTTTATTTTTTTCTAAAACTAACTTTTCTTCTTCTGTAAGTTCCCTATTATTTCCACTTTGTAAAAAATTTTTCTTTTCTTCTTCCACAGCTTTAGAAAATCTCTTAAAATCCAGTTCCTCATAAAGCTTTAAAAGACTATCAAAATCTTTTTCCTCAAATTTTAGTTTATTTTTATCGTATTCAACATCAAGTTCTCTTTTCACAGTAGCAAGTTCTCGACTCAAAAAGGCATTTTCCATATCATTTAGCAGTTTTTCCTTCTGTTTTCCCTTTATTTCATCAATATTATCATAAATTCCTTCCAGATTTCCATAAGCCGTAATAAGTTTTACTCCATTTTTAGGTCCAATTCCAGCAACTCCTGGAATCCCATCTGACTTATCTCCCATAAGCCCAAAAAGATCTGGAATCTTATTAGGTGTAACTCCCAAATATTCAACTACATCTTCATCAGTCTTTATATGCTTAAATGCAGAATTTTTATCTCCTTTTCCAAGCAAGGCAATATTAATTTTCCCATCTACAAGCTGTGCCAAATCCTTATCTCCAGTTATTATAAAAACCTCAATTTGTTCATCGGCATCATTAGAAAATCTAGTGGCAAAAGTGGCGATAACATCATCTGCTTCCTGTCCAGCCTTCCTATATTTCGGTATTCGATATCCATCCAAAACTTTCATAATAGTATCAATTTGCATAACAAGCTCTTCTGGCATACTTTCCCTATGTGCCTTATAAGTCTCTAATTCTTCAGTTCTCTCCAACTCATCCCTTTTCACATCCAAGCAAGCCACCAGATAATCAGGTCTAAACTCTCTAATTACACTTTCCAGAGTATTAATAAACCCAAATGTAGCTCCAGTAGACATTCCGCTGCTATTTCTCATTCCCATCAGTGCAAAATGGCTTCTATACATAATTGCACTCGTATCCAATATAACTGCTCTTTTCAACTTAACTGTCCTCTTTTCTTTTTCCATTTTTGTTTTTTAATTTTCAATATGATAAAAAAATACCATCCTATTTCTAAGACAGTATTTTAAAAATATACTATTTTTTATTTTATTATGCTTCTGCTCTTTCAGGATAAATGCTTACTCTTTTTTTACCATTTCCAAATTTTTCAAATTTTACATATCCGTCAGTTAATGCAAATAAAGTATAATCTTTTCCTAATTTTGCATTAGTTCCAGCATAAAATTTACTTCCTCTTTGTCTTACGATGATGTTTCCAGCTTTTACAGCTTCTCCATCATATTTTTTTATTCCTAAATATTTAGGGTTAGAATCTCTACCATTTCTAGTTGATCCTTGTCCTTTTTTTGAGGCAAATAACTGTAAGTTTAATTTTAATA
>NZ_DBHIXN010000015.1:0-40138 GCF_057270615.1 Leptotrichia sp. | reverse complement strand
AAACTTGCAGTAAATGTGGAAATATTAAAGAGGAACTGAAATTATCAGAAAGAAGCTATAAATGTGAGTACTGTGGAATTGAGATTGATAGAGATTACAATGCGGCACTGAATATAAGAGATGTTGGAAAAGAAATGTTGAAATATTAGGAAACAAAAAACAGGGCAGGGACTGCCCAAAGAGCTTGGTAAATATATTTGGCTAGCAAAAGCAGATACTTCCCAAGAAGCTCCCGTTTCTAAAAGCGGGAGTAGTTCACTTATATTATCCCTTGACAATATTGTCAAAACATTTTATAAACTCTCCTGCTTTCAAATTTAAACAATGATTAATATTTATTAAAAATTCATATAAAATGTTTGAAAAATATTTGCCATTATGATATAATACGATGAAACAGAAATATTTTTGGATTGTTTTCATATTAAATGTGCTTTAAAGCTGGATTTAAAGGAGATGAGAGGTTATTTTGAACTTAACTTTGGTTGATTTTTATTAATTTGATTTTAAAAAATGATGACCAGAGCTGATTTTTAGAGCTATAAAATATGAATTTAGATTCCAAAATAAACAAATGATACTATTTTCCTGTTGGAATCATAGGTTTTTCAAAGAATAAAAAAATATCTTTGTCTATTTTTCAAATAGTTTTAGTATCAAAATTTAGCAAGTTACTGTAAAAGCAAATAAATTATTTATGTCAAAACTGCTTGCCAGAAAGCAAAAAGACAGCAAAGGCAAGCATTAAAACATATTGTATTTATTAAAAATCTTCTACTTTTACAAATAACTGTCAAAATTTAGAAAAAGGAGATCAGAAATGACAAACAATTTGAGAAAGGCAAAAAAGGACTTGTGTTCATTTGCTAAAAAATGTAAAGATTTTAAGTATACAGATTCAGCATTAATTACATTTTTGATTACAGGTGCTGTAAACATTACAAATAACTTATTTTCTGCAGAAACAGGCAAAAGCATTGAAAATCAGAAACAAGTTATTTCCACATCAATAAAGGACATACACAATCAATTCACGGAAGTCCGAAAAGAAAACGACAGACTTCTAAAAAAATCAAATATGGAACTAATCAAGCTAATGGAACAAGGAGATCATGTAGTTAAGTCACCTTGGTCAAGCTGGCAATATGGAGTCAATAATTTTTATAACGACTGGCACGGCACATACAAAGGCTACGGAGGTAAAACAGGAAATACAAAATACATAAGAAATCCAAATGACAAGTTTGGAACTTATTCTGGAGGAAAATACGGAGTTACAACTTTGAAAAGAAACGTAATAGAGCCTGTTTCAACTATACCAGTCAATGCCGCAGTAAGACCAAAGGACATTCACAAAACTCCTTTAAATCTTAACCTGCCAATAATCGAGCCACCACAAAAGCCAAATTTGAATATAAGTGTATCGGAACCTGCTAAAATAGATGAAATAAAAGTTAATGTTCCTGAAATTAATGTGATACCACCTGTGGTAAGTACAGATGTATTTACTGATTATACTTTCGATCGGGCATACCAAGATAAACCTGCGGATATTTTGGAAGGTCAACTACAAAAAACATTTAATGGGAATTATAATGTTTATTATGCTGGATATAAACCCAATTACACTGGTAGAAATTTTTCAGGAAATGGAACTTTTATAGATAAAAATGGTATAATAAATACCAATACCACTCCAAATCAAGATACTGAGTTTCCATTGCAGCCTGGAGGTAGAACACCTAATATAATTTATGCTCATGGTGATGGCTATACTTTAAGCAGAAGCTTTAAATTGAGCAATTTTGATATACACTAGCTGGTGGTGGTCGTGATATAAGAGGAAATGTAAAAGGTGAAATTGGAATACATACAGTTGCTAATGGAAAAATAGAAAATGTGAATGGATATTTGTATGGTAAAGCTGCATTTATTTCACTTGAAACTTGGTGGGCTGGAAAAACAGAATTAACAAATGTTAAGTTAGATGTAAAAGGAGAGCAGAATACAGTATTTTTTATTTTTCCAACAATATACCAAGAGATAACACGTAACAATCGAGGTGCATATTATCAAAGAGGAGGATTTGAGGGAGATTTTTCTGCTGATATAGCTTCCAAAAAAAATATAATATATTCTATACTAGGGGCTTCAGGAAGTTATGGAATAGATAGTACCGGAACTTATAGATTAGAAGGTGCAGGTAACTTAGTTTATGCAGGTTTAGGATATTCAGCAGATTTCTCTAAATTTGCTGGAACAGGACAGATAGAACATGGTTCAGCAACTGATTGGAAACCATTTATAAAATTAACACAACCCGTGGAATCTTATGGAGATAATAATGTAATCTTATTCTTTAACAATACTTTATCTTCATCAACTAGTCAAAAACCATGGCTATCTAATTTACCTAGTCTAAATCCACCGCAAGCTATTATTGAAAGAGATAACTGGAATAAAACAACAATAGGTATTTATCAAGGTGAAATAGAAGCAAGAGCTAATATAGGTAATCAGGCACAGATAGATAAAACTAAAACTACTCAAACATCTGCTGGTGATACAGAACACAATATTCATTATGTTGAAAAGAATGTGGGAGTTTATGCAAAATCTGGACAAAGAGACGGTATTACGCCATCTGCAGATTTAGGAGCTGAACTTAGTAAAACTAATAATGCCGCATTTGATAATGATTTAATACATAATTTGCAAATAAACAATGCTGAAATAACATTTGGGAAATACTCTAAAGATGGAATTATGCTAGCTTCAGAAAATGGAACTGTTATGGATGTCTTGATGCCGACTAATCCTGAGATTGTAACAACAATGGGATCATCTGTTAAAGATTATGACACAACCGTTCCAACCTCTTCTTATGATGATGCTAAGAATAAAGCGGCAACAGGAACAATAATCGCTTATTCTAAAGGAACATGGGATAAAGGAAATTATTATAATAATCAAATGCAATCGAATGATGCTCTAGCATTACAAGGAAAAGGAAGTGAAATCAACATAGGAAAAGATGTTGAGTTGTCAGCAAGATACAAAGAAGTTACAGCTGATGATAACATCACTAAGTCAAAATCATATCCAATAGCTTTTGCTGCAACGGAAAAAGGTAAAGTAAATGCTTACGGAAATACAACAGCTCATGGATATGGTTCTATAATTGGATATGCTTCTGATGAAGGAGAAGTGACTAACTATGGATCTGTTACTGCAACAGATGATGCGGCATCACATGATGACGAAACTAAAAAATACCATTACACAAATATAGGAGGATATGCTACAGGTCCTGGAAGTAAAGTAACTTTAGGTTCAAATTCAACAACTTCAAAAGTAACAGTATCAACTTATGATGGAGATGAAAACAGTAAATCTAAGGCAATAATAACTCCAGCACCAACAACATCAACTATTTATGGAATAGGGGCATTAGCTGATGATAACGGAGAAGTTGTTTTAAGAGGAACAACTAATATTAACACAGGTACAAGCGGCGGATTGCTTGCTTTAAACGGTGGTAAAGTAGAATATGAAGGCGGAACAATAACTCATAAAAATAATGGAACTTTAGGAACATCAGTTAACGACCATGATAATACGACACCGTTTTATGCTAAAGGAGATAGTTCTAATGGATCAATTGTGTTTACAGGAACAACAACTTTGGATATGTATGATGGAGTACTAATTACAGGACAAGAAACTGATTATAATTCATCAACTACAGGTACAGAAATGTATAGAGGGCTAGGAAATGTATCTGTAAATTTACAAAGTGACAATGTTACAATTGGAGCATTTAGCGGATTAAATAATTTAACTTGGAATAGTCAAACAGATGCAAGTCATACATATATAAATGGACTACCTGGAATTTCTAAATTCAGCGGACATACTATAAATACAAATAATCATTCATACAAGAGTATTTTGACGGATGGAAAATTAAATGTTACTTCAACAAAAATTGAGCTGGACAGCGCTGCAGACCAGTACAATAAAATACAAATGGCAAATGAAGTTGTAACAATTGGAAATACAACAAATGTTACAGGAAATGTATCTTCAGCTACTATAAAAGGTCAAGGGCTTTCAATGGGATCTCTAAAAACAGCTACTTCAAATGCAACAACAGGATTTAATAATGAAGGAACAATAAGTGTCACAGGAGGAACAACAACTTCTGGTATTGCTGGAATGAATGTAAGTTATGGAACAATTAACAATGGAACATCTGCAGGGTCAAGCGCTTCAGTAACAATTGATAATGGTGCTGGACTTTACGGAACTAACGGAAGTAAACTTGTAAATAATGGAAAAATTACTGTTGCTTCTGGAGCAGGAATAGCCGGAATTGGAACAGGCCGTACAAAGCAAGAATATGGAACAGATGTTAAAACTTCCGCATCATTAGGAGGAACTAAAACAGTAGAAATAGAAAATCACGGAACAATAAATGCAGCAGGAACAGGTTCAATAGGAATTTATGCTGAAAATAATACGAATGCACCTAAAGCCAATGTAACTGTATCAAGCGATAAACAACTAACCGTTGGAACAGATGGAGTAGGAATTGCAGTAGTTTCGGCTACACCTGCACCAATGTTAGTTAATCATGGAACTTCTGATGAAGGTGGTGTAATCACGGTAACTGCAGCAGGAACAGGACCTGATATTAAAACAGGAGTAAACGGAAAAGGGATCTATGCTCAAAATTCTGATATTACTTTAACTGGAAATTACATGATTGAAACACCTGAAAAAGGTATTGGTATCTTTGCCTCAAAAAATACAAATGTAACCGGAACTCTTGAATATAAATACAATGGAAGCACAACAGGAACAGGAATGGGTATCATTTATGACCAAGCAGGAGTAGCGTCGCATACTAATAATGCAAATGTAAAACTTACAAATGCTACAAACACAACAGGCGGAATGATTGGAGTTTATACAACAGCCGGGACAGGAAATACCCTTACAAATAACGGAGATATTACTGGTTCATCGGCAGCGCTTGAATTTGGTATTGTATCAGACGGAGCAGATATAATTAATAAAGGAAATATAACATTAGGAAATGCAGCATTACAGGAAAATGCAAATGTCGGCATTTATGCAAAAACTAAAAATACGATAACTAATGATGGTAAAATTACTGTTGGAGATAATGCAATAGGAATTTATGGATATAATATTAACAACAATACAGGAAGCATTAAGGCTGGGGATAATGGAGTTGCAATCTATACTCAAGGAGACGGTACAGTAAACTTGAATGCAAATTCTAAAATTACAGTAGGAAAAGATCAAGCTGTAGGTGTTTATGCAGTTGGAGCTAACCAGCACATTAATGTAAATGCAGGATCTAGCATGACAATCGGAGATAATTCATTTGGAATTGTAAATCTTGGAGCAGGAAATACTATAGCATCTAATACAGCAAATCCAGTAACTTTGGGAACAGATGCAGTTTATATTTATCAGAATGATAATAAAGGAACTGTGATTAATCACACTCCATTGACATCTGCAGGAGATAGAAATTACGGCCTTTATGGAAATGGAAATATATATAACGATGGAGTAATTGACTTTTCAAATGGTATCGGAAATGTAGGAATGTATGCAACTACCGGCGGAACTGCGACAAACCTTGCTGGAGGAATAATAAAAGTTGGAGATTCAGATACTAACAGAAAAGAATACGGTGTAGGTATGGCAACAGGATATTATGATGACAACCCATTGTCACCAACATATAGACAAGTTTCTAATCAAGGAACTATTATAAATCAGGGAACTATTGAAGTAAGCAAACCTGACACGATAGGTATGTATGCAGTAGGTTCAGGATCTAAGGCAATTAACTATGGAAACATCAACCTTATGGGAAGTAAAACTGTTGGAATGTACATTGACAGAGGTGCAGTCGGAGAAAACTGGGGAACTATCCAGACAACGGCAAGCGGACTTACATCAGCAAAAGGAGTCTATGTAGCTAACGGAGGTTATATCAAGAATTACGGAGTGATAAATATTGCGGCTTCAGATAGCCAAAGTGCAGGAATTTGGACAGATAATGCAGATCACGCCGAAGAAAATGCAAATGGAATAAATCCTGTAACTTTGACAAGCCAGACAGGAACTTCAACACCAAGAATGAAAGTGGCTACAGCAAGTGACATGAAGGAAATGGGAGGAATAGTAGTAAAAGTTCCGCCTAAAGCTGCAGTTCCTACCGTGGCAGATGCACAAGGAAATATAATTCCAATATATAAACTAGATACAGATGCTGCAGTACCACAACCTGCTGAAGTGATAATAAAATCACCATCAGGAGTTACACCGATAAATCTTTCAGCAAGCGACTACTATATGAATTTTCCATCATCTTCAGAAATCTCAAGTATAGGAATGTATGTAGATACTTCAGGAGTTAATTATACAAATCCTATTAAAGGATTGAATTACCTAACAGGATTGACTGATATTAACTTGCTGTTCGGGGCAGAGGCTACAAGATATACCACTGCAAAAGCAATTGAAGTTGGAGATAACATTTTAAAACCTTATAATGATGCTTTGAAAGGGGTTGTAACAGGAGGGACTATGTTAAATATAATCTCGTCAAGCTTGACTTGGATGGCACAGCCTACCAAAAACCCTGTAACAGAACTTCTTGACAAGCTATACTTGATTAAGGTTCCTTATACAGTGTATGCAGAAAAGAATGACAGAAATACATATAACTTCTTGGACGGGCTTGAACAACGTTATGGAGTAGAAGGACTGGGAACAAGAGAAAAACTGCTGTTTGACAAGATAAGCAGCCTAAATGGCGGAGAAGGGCATATTTTGGCTCAGGCATTTGATGAGATGAAAGGACACCAATATGCAAATATTCAGCAAAGAACAAATGCTACAGGAAATTCTCTTGACAGCGAGTTCAAATACTTAAAGGACGAATGGAGAAATCCAACTAAGCAAAATAACAAAATAAAAGCATTTGGTTTAAGGGATGAATATAATACTGACACACCTGGAATCATTGACTATAAGAGCAATGCCTACGGGGTAGCTTATGTTCATGAGGATGAAAAGATTAAGATGGGAAATTCTAGCGGATGGTATGCAGGAGCTGTAACGAACAGATTCAGATTCAAGGATCTAGGACATTCGACAGAAGACCAGACAATAATAAAAGCTGGAATATTTAAGACAATGTCACCTAAAAAGGATTATAACGGAGCACTGCAATGGACAGTTGCAGGAGATGTATTTGCAGGAATTAATAACATGAAGCGTAAATTCTGGATAGTTGACGATACATTTGAAGCTAAATCTACATACCATACTTATGGAGCGGCTCTTAAAAATGAGCTTGGCTATGACATAAGAATGAGCGAAAGAACTCATTTAAGACCATACGGGGCCTTGAAAATGGAATATGGAAGATTTAGCAACATCAAGGAAAATGATGGAGAAGTTAGATTAGAAGTAAAAGGAAATGATTATTTCTCAGTAAAACCAGAAGCTGGATTAGAGTTTAAATATATTCAGCCACTTGCAGTAAGAACAAATTTGACAGTAGGAGTTACAGCTGCTTATGAAAATGAGCTTGGAAAACTGCAAAATAGAAATCAGGCGAGAGTAAGATACACAACAGCAGACTGGTATAATCTTGAAAGAGAAAAGGAAGACAGAAGAGGAAACGGTAAATTTGACTTAAATGTCGGAGTTGACAATACAAGATTTGGTGTGACAGTAAATGCTGGATATGACACTAAAGGAAATAATATTCGAGGTGGAATCGGATTTAGAATGATTTATTAAAATTTAAGTTTAGCAAGGGATTAATATCCCTTGTTTGCTATATCTGAAAAATATTTGGAGTAATTTTCTATTTGAACAGCTAATAGTTCTGTTTTAAACGGAGTTAAGTATAATATTCAAGATTGAAAAAATTTCAAAAAAATCATTTAAAAATTTATAAAAATAAGGTATAATTGATTATGGAAAAATAAAAAATTTTTAGGAGGAGAAAATGAAAAGAATTGTAACAATTTTTAGCGTAATTTTTGCATTAATGTTAATTGCAGCTTGTGGAAATAAGCCAGCTACTGGAGAACAAATAAAAGATGGAAAAACTTTTACTGATTCAACAAATTCTAAAAAATCTGTTGCAGTAGTTTATTCCACAGGTGGAAAAGGTGATAAGTCATTTAATGATGCAACTTTTAGAGGACTTCAAAAAGCTCAAAAGGAACTTGGAATATCTTTTAAAGAATATGAACCAAAAGATCCTGCAACAGAAGCAAAAAATGCCTTGACACAATTTGCAGAAACTGGAGAATTTGACTTAATTATTGCAGTTGGTTACACAATGAAAGATTCACTAGTCGCTGTAGCTAAAGCATTCCCAGATCAAAAATTTGCAATAATTGATGAAACTGTAACTGGACTTCCAAATGTTGTTTCTATTACATTCAAAGAACATGAAGGATCATTCCTTGTAGGTGCGTTAGCTGGAATGATGAGTAAATCAGGAAAAATTGGATTTGTTGGTGCAAATGAATCTGAACTGATTAATAAGTTTTATGCTGGATATGAACAAGGTGCAAAATACATAAAACCTGACATCAAAGTTTTACCTGTTTATATTGGAGGAAGCAATTCTTTTAATGACCAGGCATCAGCTAAAGCCAAAACTGAAACATTAATTCAACAAGGTGCAGATGTAATTTATCATGCAGCTGGAGCAAGTGGACTTGGAGTATTTCAAGCAGTTAAAGAAAAAAATGTTTACGGAATTGGTGTAGATTCTAATCAAGATGCTTTATATCCTGGAACAATTCTAACTTCTATGATGAAATACGTTGATAATGCAGTATTCGATGTCATAAAAACTACTGCAGAAGGAAAATTTGAAGCAAAAGTTCAAACTTACGGAATAAAAGAAAATGGAGTAGGAACTACAGACTTTCAATTTACAAAAGATAAAATCGGTGAAGAAAACATAAAACGTCTTGAACAAATCAAGGAAGATATTAAAGACGGAAAAATTATAGTAAAACCCTCAATATAATTAAATACAGTTAAATAAACCTGTTCACTAACTATCTGATAAATAAATAGACCTGTTCGATAACTATACAAACTTAGAATTTAATAAAATAAATATCTTGAAGCAAGGGGTCTTGACCCCTTGTATAGATAAAAAAACTTAGGTTATTGAACATATCTAATATCTCAATTCAAGGAGCTTGATTCCTTATATAGATAAAAAAACTTAGGTTATTGAACATAATAAAAAACTGCACTTTCAATCTTTATATAAGATTTTGGGTGCAGTTTATTTTTTTATAA
Source organism: Leptotrichia sp. (assembly GCF_057270615.1). Lineage (NCBI taxonomy): Bacteria > Fusobacteriati > Fusobacteriota > Fusobacteriia > Fusobacteriales > Leptotrichiaceae > Leptotrichia > Leptotrichia sp. The sequence goes on along the minus strand of NZ_DBHIXN010000015.1, from coordinate 30,748 downwards.
CCAAACTCAAAAGTATATTTGAATTTTTGAAGTTTTTTTGAATATATTTTTATACATTTCTTCTTTCTCGTTCTCTTCTTTCTCTTCGTGAAAGTGGACGTCGTGGTTCATTTGCTGTATTGCTTGGAACATCGTCGCCAATCATTTTTTCATTGTCATTGTGCTCATATTTTACATTTGAAACTTCTCCATGTGTCAAATTGTTTGTATCTTCTTCACTACGAACTCTTAATTTAAGAATAAATGAACTTGTTTCACGTTTTATTGCATCTATCATTTCATTATAAATATCAAAACCTACGATTTTATAATCGTGAATTGGATTTCTTTGTCCGTAAGAACGCAATCTTATTCCTTCACGCAGTTCTGTCAAATCCTTCAAATGTTGTCGCCATTTAGAGTCTAGCACTTCTAGCATAATATATCTTTCAATTCTTCTAAATACTTCACTTCCAACAGCTTCTTCTTTTTCATCATAAATTTTTACCAAATCATCATAAACTTTATCAGAAATTTCCTCAGCGCTTTCATTTTGTAAATCTTCTGAAATTTGATATTCAAATGTTTCTTGAAGCTTATCTGACAACAGGTTAAAATCTTTTTCTTCGCTATTTTCACCAACATAAGCTGAATTTACAATATCATCAACCGTATCTGAAATCATTCCTGTAATTAATTCTTTAAGATTTTCATTTTTCAAGATAGCATCTCTTTGTTCATAAACAACTTCTCTTTGAGTATTATTTACATCATCATATTCAATAAGACTTTTTCTTGATGAAAAGTTTCTGCTTTCAATACGTTTTTGTGCATTTTCTACAGATTTGCTAATTTGTTTATGACGAATTTCCTCATCTTCGTCAATTTTTAACATTTTCATCATTGCTTTTAGTTTATCTCCACCAAACAATCTCATTAAGTCATCATCTAACGATAAATAAAATTCAGATGTTCCAGGATCTCCTTGACGTCCAGCACGTCCTCTTAACTGATTGTCAATACGTCTGCTTTCGTGTCTTTCAGTCCCAAGAATAAACAGTCCACCAGCTTCTATAACTCGTTTTTTATCCTCTTCACATTCCTTCGCATAAGTTTTATATACATCTTCATATTCTGGTGTTCCTTTAACTGCAACTTTTGTAGCAAAAGATTCTGGATCTCCACCAAGTTTTATATCTGTTCCACGTCCTGCCATATTTGTTGCAATTGTTACTGTCTTGAAACGTCCAGCTTGAGCTATAATTTCTGCTTCTCTTTCATGATGTTTTGCATTTAATATTTCATGCGGAACTTTTGCTTTCTTAAGAAGCGCTGATACTTCTTCAGAATGTTGTATTGAAGCTGTACCAACAAGTACTGGCTGTCCTTTTTCATAAAGTTCTTCTATTTTTCTTGCAATCGCTTTATATTTAGCATTTTTGTTCATATAAATTACATCTGGCAGGTCAATTCTTGCAACAGGTCTATTTGTCGGCACTACAATAACTTTTAGTTTATAAATTTGTTTAAATTCATCTTCTTCAGTTTTTGCAGTCCCTGTCATTCCAGAAAGTTTTTCATACATTCTAAAGTAATTTTGCAGTGTAATTGTCGCAAGTGTTTGATTTTCCCCTGCAACTTCCAATTTTTCCTTAGCTTCTATAGCCTGATGCAGCCCATCTGAATAACGTCTTCCTTCCATAAGACGCCCAGTAAATTCATCAACTATAATAACTTCATTATCATCATTAATAATATAATCTCTATCTAATTTGAATAATTCCTTTGCCTTTAATGCCTGTGTCAAAAAATGTGTCAGTTCAACATATTCTGGCGAATATAAATTATCAATTTTCAATATTCTTTCAACATTTTTAATCCCTTTATCAGTAATTGTAACCGTATGCGACTTTTCATCAACTTCATAGTCTTCCCAGTCTTCATCAGGAATAACCGTATTTTTCTTATCTTTAATTTCTTCAGTCTTGTAACTTCTTTTAAGTTTTTTAGCAACTTCTGCAAAAGTGTTATACCATTCTGTAGTTTCTTCAGCAGCTCCCGAAATAATAAGCGGCGTTCTAGCTTCATCAATCAAAATCGAATCTATTTCATCGACAATAACATAATTATGCCCACGTTGAACTTTCTCATCAAGTTCTCCAACCATATTATCTCTCAAATAGTCAAATCCAAATTCATTGTTAGTTCCATAAGTAATATCACAATTATATGCATTTTTTCTTTGTTCAGGTGTAATATTTCCAACAACTACTCCAGAAGTTAATCCCAAAAATTCAAAAAGTCCTGCCATAATATCTCTATCCCGCTTTGCAAGATAATCATTAACTGTTACAACATGAACTCCTTTTCCCGGCAATGCATTTAAATAGATTGCAAGTGTTGACATAAGGGTTTTTCCTTCCCCTGTTTTCATTTCTGCGATACTTCCTTTATGCAAAATCATTCCACCAATAAGCTGAACATCATAATGACGCATTCCTAATAGTCTTTTAGCAGTTTCTCTTACTGTTGCAAATGCTTCTACTAATATATCATCAAGCGATTCTTTTGCCAATCTTTCTTTAAATTCTACAGTTTTATGCTGCAGCTGTTCATCTGTAAGATTTTCAAAAATTGGCTCAATTTCATTAATTTTATTCACAAGTTTTTGCATTTTTTTTATTTCTCTGTCATCTGATGTACCAAATATCTTTTCTCCTAATTCTTTTAACATATTTTAAAATTTTTCCTTTCACATATTAAATTTTTTTATTTCAAATTAAATCTGATTTCTGAACTTCCCACGACTAAAGTCGCAAGTGTTCTTGCACTATTTAATAAAAAAATATTTATTTTTATTCACGTACTCTCAAATTATTTTCATCTTTTTTACTAAAAAAAGCATAAATATTTTGGGTATTTCTAAGATTTTTTTCAATAATCTGATAATTTTTGTTTTTAAAAAAAATAATATTTCGATCTTCTTTAAAGGACAAAAATGAGCTATTATTTCCTTTTTCTTTTTCTTTCCATTTTCCAATTTTTTCTAATTCCTGTGTAAACCGTTTGTTATCCTTACTCTTAAATTGATTAATTTTTACAATTAATTCTCTTATGTCTTCACGGCTTAAATTATTTTCATCTACAAAAACACTTAATTTGTGACTAAAGCTAGGTGTTCCCATAAGGCTTGAATAAGTCATCATAAATAAAATGCAAGTCATTACAAGCATTATACTTTTTTTTCTATCTATAATTATTTTTTTCATTATTATTAATTTTATTCCTTACTTAGTAATACTTTAGGTGAAACTACTCCCACTTTTAGAAATGGGAGCTTCTTGGGAAATATCTGCTTTTGCTAGCCAAATATATTTACCAAGCTCTTCGGACAGTTCCTGCCCTGTCTTCTTTTATTTTCTTAATATTTCAACATCGCTTTTCCAATGTTTTTTAATTCAGTGCCGCATTGTAATCTCTATCAAATTCATTTCCACAGCACTCATATTTCTGATAATTTCAGTTCTTCTTCTAACATCCTAAAATATCTTGGATAATCAGCTCTTTGATTTTCAGAACTGACAAATAATTCAGACATTGAAAAATCAATCCCAATAGAAGTCGAAGACTTCTTGCTATCTTTTTTGTTAAAATTTACTTATTATATCATTTATTACATCTTTTGTCTAGTGAACTACTCCCTCTTTTAGAAGCGATAACTTCTTGAAAAATATCTGCTATAACTAGCCAAATATATTTACCAATCTCTTCGTGCAGTTTCTCCCCTGTCTTTTTTATTTTCTTAATATTCCAACATCAATTTTCTAATCTCTATCAATTTCAATTCTACAGCATTCATATTTCTGATTATGATAATCTATTTCTAAAATCTTCATATGTAAATCTTCTAATAACCTCAACTCCGCCTTTTTCAGTATAAACCGCAATTGCAGGCAAATTTATTCCATTAAAGGTATTTGTCTTTACCATACTATAATGTGCCATATCAGTAAAAATCAGCTTATCTCCTACTTTTACTGGCTCATCAAAGGAATAATCACCAATTATATCTCCAGCAAGGCAAGTAGGCCCTCCCAATCTATAAGTATATTTTTTTTCACCTGGCATTCCTGAACCAAAAATAAATGGGCGATATGGCATTTCAATTACATCTGGCATATGGCAAGAAGCCGAAGTATCCATCAATAAAATATCCATCTCATTTTTCGTAATATCCAAAACTTCCGAAACTAAAAATCCTGTATTTAGTGCAACCGCTTCACCAGGCTCCAAATAAACCTCAACATCATACTTTTCTTTAATATAATTTATCCATTTTATAAGTTTTTCGACATCATAATCCGCCCTTGTAATATGATGTCCTCCCCCAAAGTTCAACCATTTCATATCATACAAATATTTCCCAAATTTTTTTTCAAAAATCTTTAGCACATTTTCCAAAGCATCCGAATTTTGCTCACAAAGTGCATGAAAATGAAATCCATCTAAGCCTTCAAGCTCATCTTCCCTAAAATTTTCAAGTGTCACTCCAAATCTTGAAAATCTTCCCGCTGGATTATAAATTTCTGTTTCAACTTCAGAAAATTCTGGATTCAATCTAAGTCCACAACTAATTTTTTTACCATTTTTTTCTTCAAATTCTCTTACTTTATCTTTAAATTTATTCCATTGATTAAATGAATTAAATACAATATGATTTGTAATTTCCATTATTTCATCAAATTCATCTTCCCTGTAAGATGGATTAAAAATATGAGTTTCCAGTTTTCTTTGCGTATTTTTCAATTCCATTTCCTCATGCCCAAGTCTTGCTTCAAACAGCGAACTTGCCGTAGTTCCGTTCAAATATTCCCCAATTAGCGGATAAAAATAAAACATCGAAAATCCCTTTTGTGCAAGCAATATTTTACATCCTGTCTTATCTATTACACTTTTTAACACTTCAAGATTTCTTTTAAGTAACCTTTCATCTACTATAAATGCTGGTGTTGGCAAATTTGTTATATCCATATCAATATATTTATTTTTTGACATTTTTATCATCTCCTTTTTTACTTTATAACTATTAGTCATTTGTAAAAGTTTAAAAATTTCAGTAAATACAATATTTTTTAATGTTTTAACTTCTTGTTTTTCTCCACTCTCTGACAAGGGGTCTTGACCCCTTGCAATTATAAATACTGCCTTTATTCAATATTTATATCTTTTATTTTTACAATTGCCTATACTTTATAACTATTTTTCAATTTTTATTTTTAATAATTATTTTTCAAAATAAATCTCATTTTTATCTTTCCCAATCTTCACATTACATTTTGCCCCAAGCGGAATCGTAGCTAGATCAGGCTTTTCATGACCACTTTCAAGCCCATAAATTACAGGTTTTTCATAATCCTTGAAAAATCCCTGCAAAAAGTCCATTAGTTCATAATTTTTCCCATAAGTATTTTCACAGCCTGCAAAATTTCCAAATAAAACTCCATTACAATCCTCGAATTTCCCAGCATATTTCAAATGGGTCATCATTCTGTCGATTCTACTTATTTCCTCCTCAATTTCTTCAATAAAAAGTATTTTCCCTTTTGTATCAATTTCATAATCAGTTCCCAAAGTTGTAACAATTATTGATAAATTCCCTCCAATTATTTCACCACTTATTTTTTTATTTTCAAAATTTTTCCTATTCAAAAGTAAAATTTTCTTTTCCAATCCATTTTCTTCATCTATCGGATTCTCAAATTTCCATCTTTCTCCTTTTTTCTTATCCAATACATCCAAAAAAGATTTTTTTGTAAAATCACTAAAATCATCAAACATATTCGATTTTACCATTGGACCATGAAAAGTTCCCAAATTACACTTCTGATTAAAAACAATATTCAAATTAGTGACATCGCTATATCCCACAAAAACCTTCGGATTATTCCTTATCAATTCATAATCCAGCTTATCCAAAAGCTGTGAAGCACTAAATCCACCCTTCACACAAAAAATCCCCTTAACTTCATTGTCAGAAAAAGCCCTGTGCAAATCCTTTACTCTAATTTCAGACGTTCCCGCCATATATCCACCAATATCCTCAAAAAGACTCTCCCCTAACACAGGTTCAAATCCTAATTTTTTCACAACTTTCTTACATTTCTCAATATCTTCTTCCAAAATAGGCGAAGAAGTACAGACTAAAAATACTTTATCTCCTTGTTTTAATGGTTCTGGAAAATTCATCTTTACACTCCTTTTTTACTTTTACAATTTCCTAAAATTATATTTCAATTTTAAAAACAACTTTTGTAACAATTTTCTTTTCACTTTCACATTCTTTTTCATTTCCAAAATCCAAAATATCAAGTTCAGGCTTATGAACATCATTTGGAAAAAACACAAGAACATCTCCATTTTCAATAATTACATCAAACATCTTATCTCCATCTAAAATAACCAAATCTCTTTCAGAATCAAAACTTTTTTCCCTCATATTCCGAATATCATTAATCGCAACTCTTTCACTTCCATCAATCATAATTTGTACATCCAAATATTTTTTATGACTTTCCCAAAATTTATCTTCTTCCCTTTTCGTAAAATATTTCCCTACATTCATCTTAATTCCATTGTAATCAACATCATAGCTTCCATTTTCAAGTGATAAAATCTTATTTCTATTTTTTACAGCATAATCAATACAAAATTGAATATCCTTTGTTAAACTGCTATTTTGCAGTTTATCATTTACATTTGTAAAAATCATTTTATTTTCTCCTTTTCTTCATTTTTTTTAGTCATTAGTCATTAGATATTTTCAATAACCTAAGATTTTTTATCTTTACAAGGGATCAAGACCCCTTGCTTTAAAATATTTATTTTATTAAATTCTAAATTCTTATAATTGTTGAACAGGTATTTGTAAAAATTTAAAAATTTCAATAAATATAGCATTATTTTCCTGTAAAATAATAAAATTATAAAAAATTATTTAGAAAGATTTTTAATTCTATCTAAATTTGAAGTTGAAATTCTGTATATTTTCAATCCATAGCTTTTTAATTTGTAGTATGCCGAGTGAGAATTGTATGATGTATCGAAAATTATAATATCTGAATTTTTTAATTTATCTGAGTTTCTAAAAACAGCAGCAGCATGAATAAATTCTATCTTAAAGCCTTTTTCCTTTGCATATTTTTCAGCCTTTTCAATAACTTTCTGACTCCATCTTCCACCTACCACTTTCACATTTTGATTTGTCAAATCTATTGCTTTTCCTTCTGACAATTCTTTTATATTCACATTTTCAACTACTTCAACATTTTCATCTTGTTCCATATTTTCAATTTCTTTTTGAAGTTCTTTTATTTGAATATTCAACTTTTCAATTTCTTTTTTTTGCTTTTCAATTGTTTTTTCAGCCTCTTTATTCCTATGTTTTCTCAAATCTTCCTTCAACTTTTTATTTTCTTTCTCGAGTTTGTCATAACCAGAACTTAAAAATTTATTTTCCTGCTCAATTCCCTCAATTTCAGTAATAATCTCTTCCAAATCCCTTTCTTTTTCACTAACCTTATACAAATTTATATTAAAAAATTCAAATCCCCTTTTAAAATTTTCTCGCATCAAAAAATATTCCTTCATTTTATCATCAAAAAAACTAATAAACTCTGCTGGAACATTAAAATTTCTCTTTTTTTCATCAAATTCCAAATTATATTTTTCCGATAATTTTTCCAAATTTCTCTTTTTAACATTTTTATATTTCGTATCTAAACACTCTTGAAATTCCTTCTCCAAATCCTCATTTTCCAATTCTTCCACAACTTCTTTCAAAAATAATTCTTTTTCCAGTATTTTTCGCCTATTCTCTTCCAATTTCCCAATATACTTAAAATATTCTTCCTTAAAAAAATCCAAAAGCTCAACTAAATTATCTGTACTCAAAACATACATTATCATTTGCTCTGGATTCAAGCCTCTTCCATTTACCCTTAAAATTTTATCTCTCTCAAACTCTTTTAAGCAGTCTTCTTTTACCAAATTCAGATTTTTATCTGCATTTAAATATTTCTTCTCAATATAAGAATTATTTATCTCTATTAATTTTCTCAAAAATTCTTTATTCGATTCATCAATTTTTTTAGCAATTCCAATTTCCCTTTCAAAAAAAATCGAATTTTTGTTAAATGGTTTTCCAAATTTCTTTTCCAGCACCTCATTATTGAGATTATCAACTAACAAATCAAAAAAAATATTTTCATTTATAGACTTCAATTTTTTTATCAGTAATGAAATTTTTTCATTATTTCTTGCCATTTTTATCCCTTTCTTCAATTACTTTTAACTCTAGCAAAACTGATTTAAAACTGAACTCAAAGATATAACTATATTTACTAAAACCCTAAATTTATATGATTTTTAATAGTTTGATTTTGAATGGTTTAAGTATATTTGTAAAAATCAATAAAACTTAATGATATGTTTGATAACCTCTCACAAGGCATTATGACCCTTTATTTTATTTATTATATTCTGAGTTTGTATAGTTATCGAACAAGTCTAATTAATTCAGTATTTTTAAAATTACAGCTGTTTTATCATTTTTGTTTTTTCCAGAAACTCTTTTTCCAAAATAATTTTATCAATTTTGCCTTTCAAATTTTCATCATAAAAATCCTCAACCGTAACAATTTCGCTATTTTTATTCAAATTTTTCTCCCAAAATTTCTTAAAATATGGTCGCAAAAACTTATTTATTTCCAGCACAGCCTTTATTTTTCCCTTATTTTCCTCAAGATTTTCCAAATGTTCCAAAACAATTGATTTTGTTTCATCAAAAGTCTGAATTGTATTTATTTTCCCAAATTTTAGAAATTCCTTTGTTTGCAAGATTAGCCAAGGATTTCCAATTATTCCGCGCGAAAGTATTATTCCATCGAGATTACAAAAAGATATTTTCTGTTTTATTTCAAAAGGATCAAATAAATCCCCATTTCCAAAAAAATCTATATTTCTTGGCATTTTACTTAATCTTTTTACAATTTCCCAATTTGCAGTTCCAGAATACATCTGTTCTTGAGTCCGTCCGTGAACACAGATAAAATCAAGATTATATTTATTTGCCAATTCCAAAAAAATCTCAGGATTTTGAAATTCCTTATATCCAACACGGATTTTTAAAGAAATATCAGCCTCAATATCCTTTGTTTCCAAAAGCACTTTCTCAACTAGCTCAAAATTTTCTAAAAGTGCCGACCCTGCCCCATTTTTTATAATCTTAGGCCGTGGACACCCCATATTTATATTAATTTTCCTAAATCCAAAATCTTTTAATTTAAAAATTCCAGAAACCAGCTCATTTCTATCCCCACCAAAAATTTGAGTCCCCGTTTTTTCTTTATCATCACATTTCAAAAGTTCATTTATAGTAGTCCCATCTTCTCGATTCAATAAATTAGCATTCACCATTTCAGTAAACATAAAATCAGGCTCAAATTTTTTAAGTATTTTTCTAAAAGAATAATCAGTAATGCCCGCCATTGGAGCAGTATATATTTTCATAATCTCTCCTAAATTTTATTCTCCTTTAGTTATCTAGCATCCTATAGAATTTAATTAATTCAGTTCTATCTAAAATTCTTATTTTTTTATATAACTCATTTCCATTATTTTTTACTTTTATAATTATTTATTTGCTTTTATTATATATTCAAATCCTTGAAAAATCAAATTAATTTTTGAATTTTATAATATTTATTATTGACTTTGAAAAAATTTATAGTATACTTATAGAAATGAAATTATTTTTTAACACAATTCAAAACTTTCAAATCTAAAAGGAGAAAATTCAAACAATGATGAAGATGGAAATTCTATGATGGGTGGAAGAGCAGCTGGAAATGTGGAAATAATGACTTATCAGGAATTTACAAAAGATAGATTATTTGAATTTGCAAGAATGTACGACAATATGGATTAATAATTTTTTTAAGAAAGGAAAAATATAAAATGAAAAACAAAATTTTTATACTAGCAATATTAGCACTAATGTCAGTAAATGCAAATGCTGGATGGGCAAAATATAGAGATAAAATTTTAAACGAAGTAAAAAGGTCCTTAAAAAAAGATCATTCCCAAAATAATCACAGCAGCAGCAATAATTACACCCAAAATTATTCCAGTATTTATCATAACAATTATGACAACGATGATAATGATTACTATGATAATGATGAAGACGATAGCTACGATAACAGCGATTCTTATTACGATAATGACAATTACGACGATAGTGAAGACTACTATGATGAAAATAATAATGATGATGATAATGATTATTATGATAATGATGAATATAATTATGACGATGATGATGACGGTTATGATACTGGAGATTCTTACGATGATTACTATGATAACAGTAATGACGATTACTATGAAGATTAGTTTTATAGGACATAATTAATAATAGATATATTCGATAACCTAAGTTTTTTATAAAAATATATTTATTTTTCCAAAACACAACATTTTCAAAGTCAAAAAAAATCGAAATAATATAAAAATATTGTATAATCCGATTGAAATTTAAGAATTATGAATTTTAAGGAGGAGCCAAAATGAAAAAAGTATTGGCAATCATCATGTTATCAGTATTAGCATTGGTTTCTTGTACTACTGCTGCTGACGGGACTAGAAAAGTTAGCAAAACTGGAATTGGTGCAGGAATTGGTGCGGCTGCAGGTGCAGCTATTGGGCAAGTTATTGGAAAAGATACAAAAGGTACGTTAATTGGTACAGCTGGAGGAGCGGCAGTTGGAGCGGCTATTGGAAATATCTTTGATAGACAAGAAAAAGAATTGAGAAATAAACTAAAAGGAACTGGTGTAGATGTAAAAAGAACAGGTGAAGGTGAAATTAAATTGACAGCACCTGAAAATATTACTTTTGACACAAATAGTTATGTAGTTAAGCCACAATTTAGAAATACATTGGATTCGGTAGCAACTGTGTTAAACACTTATCCTGATTCAACAATTGTAGTTTCAGGACATACAGATACAACAGGAAATGATGCGATCAATAATCCACTTTCTGTAAATCGTGCAAGTTCAGTAGCATCTTACCTTGAATCACGAGGAATTTCAACTTCAAGAATAACTTCACGTGGTTACGGAAGCAAACAACCAATCGCAAGCAATGCAACAGAAGCTGGAAGAGCTCAAAACAGAAGAGTTGAAATTGCTATAATTGCAAATCAAAAATAGTTAAAAAATTTTTTAGGAGTTTTTTTGAAAAGCTCCTTTTTTTTATATATTTTCTACACTAATTCTTAGTTTGATACTAAAACTTATTTAAAAGATAAGAACTTTATTTTATTTATTTTTTTACAAATCTATTATTTTAACAAAAAATAGCGTTATCTTATTTCCCATTACTATTTCTTTTTATTAGATAATATACTCATACCATAATAAAGCGTAATTTATTATAAATTTTGAATTTCATACTATTTTTTATTCTATCTTCTGATTAAAAAAAGTAGAAAATTGAAAAAAAATATGGTATAAATACAATGAGAGAAAATTTTAAAATCTAAAATTAAAAATGAAGAGAGGATTGATTTGATGAATGCGATTAACTACCAGCAGATGGCATTTGGTTTTTTAGGTGGATTAGGATTGTTTTTATTCTGTATAAAGTATATGGGAGATGGACTGCAAATGGCAGCTGGAGACAGGCTTAGATATATTTTGGATAAATACACGACTTCTCCATTTTTAGGTGTCTTAGTCGGAATTTTTGTAACAGCGTTAATACAGTCAAGTTCAGGTACATCAGTTATTACAATTGGATTAGTTGGAGCAGGACTTTTAACTTTGCGTCAAGCTATCGGAATTATTATGGGTGCCAACATTGGTACGACGATTACAACATTTATTATTGGATTTAATATTACTGAGTATGCGTTACCAATATTATTTCTAGGAGCTGCATGTCTATTTTTTGTAAAAAATAATTTTATAAATAATTTAGGTAGAATTTTATTTGGTTTCGGAGGAATATTTTTTGCATTAACTTTGATGTCCAAGTCAATGGAACCGCTTAAACATTTGCCAGCATTTACAGAACTGACAATAAAACTTAGCCATAGTCCAATTTTAGGAGTATTTATCGGAACAATGATTACTATGCTCGTTCAGGCTTCAAGTGCTACAATCAGTATTTTACAAAATGTCTATCAGGAACATCTTATAACCTTAAGAGCCGCTCTTCCTGTACTTTTTGGAGATAATATAGGAACAACAATAACAGCTATAATTGCAGTAATTGGTGCCAATACTTCAGCAAAAAGACTTGCATTGTCACATACAATGTTTAATGTCATTGGAACGGTATTTTTTATGATTATGCTATCGCCATTTTCAATTTTTGTAGAAACAATGTCAAAAATTCTTCATTTGAATCCGAAAGTTACAATAGCATTTGCACATGGTTCATTTAATATTATAACAACAATTTTACTATTTCCATTTATTGGTGTTCTGGAATATATTGTCGTAAAACTGATTAAAGAAAAAGATGAAGATATTGTAGAACATAAGCCACGATTTTTGGATGCAGCACTAATTCATACACCATCGATTGCATTGGGACAAGTAAAGCAGGAAATGTTATCAATGATTTCAATTGCAGTAAAAAATCTTAGCAGATCAATTGATTTTTTCCATGAACATAATGAAAAAATTGCTGAAAAGGTAGAAAAAACAGAAGATGCAATAAATAATATTGATCAGGAAATTACAAAATATTTGACAACATTGTCACAAGAACATATAACTGAAAAAGATGGTGAAGAAATTAGCATGTATCTTGATATGTGTCGTGATGTAGAGCGTATTGGGGATCATGCAATTGGAATTGTAAGAGATGTTAGATATGAGATTAAGAAAAAATTAGTATTTACTGAAGTAGCTCATGCAGAAGTACAAAAATTATTTTTAATTTCAAAAGAAATCATAGAAACAGCCGAAGATGCTCTTAAAAATGATGATACAGAAAAAGCTTTTACAGTAGTTGACCTGCATAATAAACTTTACTCAAAAGAAAAGGAAGTAAGAAAAGCTCATATAAAACGTGTAAGCAAACAAGAATGTGATGTAAAAGCTGGACTTTATTATATAGACGTTGTATCACATTTTACAAGAATTGGAGATCATGCTAGAAATTTGGTTGAAAAAATGATTGAAAACAAAAAAAACTTTAAGATGTAATATTATTTTTATGCTCATATATTAAATCTTATAACAGAGCAAAAACTTTAAGAGAATAAATTTTTTTCATATAAATTTTTACAGAATAAAACAAGAAATCTTTAGTTTTTGAAAACTAATACTATTTCCTATTAAAATAATAGCTTTGTTATAATTTCTGTTACGCAAGGATTTAATACTCTTTGTTAGAAAGTAAATAAAATATAATTTCTATTTTTTAAATAAGATTTAGGTATAGAGCTAAAATATAGGAATAGAAATAGGTTATTATTAGCCTATTTTTATTTTGAAGCAGTTTTTATAGATTAACTTAAATAATAAAAAGACAATGTTGAAAAAAACTAATAAATATAGTAAAATAAATAGTAATAAAGATAAAAATAAAGTCATATAAATTTTTTTGATTTTTTACATTTCAATAAAATAAGTAAGAGTATTCTAAAAATTTGGGAGGAGTAAAAATTATGAGAAACAATACTTTTGTAATTGTGGGAACACAATGGGGAGATGAAGGAAAAGGTAAAATAATTGATGTCTTATCTCCAAAAGCAGACTATGTGGTTAGATTCCAGGGAGGAAATAATGCAGGACATACAGTTGTTGTAAATGATGAAAAATTTATTTTACATTTATTACCATCTGGGATTATTAATTCAGCTGGAAAATGTATAATTGGTGCTGGAGTCGTTGTTGATATCGAGGTTTTGCTTGAAGAAATAGATGAGTTGGAAAAAAGAGGGAAAAAGCTTGATAATTTATTTATTGATGAAAGAGCTCATGTGATAATGCCTTATCATATTGAGATTGACAAGGCGAAGGAAGAAGCAATGGGTGAAAATAAGATTGGTACTACTCAAAGAGGGATTGGACCTTGCTACATTGATAAAATTGCTAGAAATGGAATTAGAATTGGAGATTTATTGGAGCCAGAAAGATTTAGAGATAAACTTACTTGGAATGTAAATGAAAAAAATGATATGTTAGTTAGATACGGTAAAGGAACTTTCAATTTGGAGGAACTTTATGATAAATTTATGAAACTTGCCGAAAAGATTAAATTTAGAATTATTGATGCAGTTGTGGAAATTAATGAAGGAATTGAAGAAGGAAAAGTTGTACTTTTTGAAGGGGCACAAGCGTTAATGCTTGATATTGATTATGGAACTTATCCTTATGTAACTTCATCATCGCCAACATCTGGTGGAGTAACAGTAGGAACTGGGGTTGCACCGACAAAAATTTCAAGAGTGCTTGGAGTTATGAAAGCCTACACAACAAGAGTTGGAGAAGGACCTTTCCCTACAGAATTGGAAAATGAAGACGGAGAAACTTTGAGAAAAGTTGGACATGAATTTGGTGCGACAACTGGGCGTCCTAGAAGATGTGGATGGCTTGACTTGGTAATTGGGAAATATGCTGTGTTAATTGATGGACTGACAGATATTGTGTTGACAAAATTAGATGTATTGACTGGATTTGAAAAAATAAAAGTTGCAGTTGGTTATGAAATTGATGGAAAAGTTTGTTACTCATATCCTGGAAACTTGAGAAAATCTAAAGACTTGAAAGTAATTTACGAAGAATTAGACGGATGGAACGAAGATATTACTCAAATAAAAAATTACGAAGATTTGCCTGAAAATTGTAAAAAATATATTGAATATATTGAAAATAAATTGAAATGCCGTGTTTCAATGATTTCAGTTGGACCTGAAAGAACTCAGAATATTTATAGATATGATTTGGGAGAGTTTGTAAAATAGAAATTTTTGAATTAATTGAAATCTATAAGAACCTAAGAGAATAAAGATATTTTTTGAATTTAACTTTAAAGAAAGGAATGATTAATGAAAAAATTATTATTAGTATTGATGTTAGTTATAGGAGCAATTTCATTTTCAGCTAAAGCACAAAATAGTAAAAAATTAAAAATTGATAAAACTGTTAGTGAAAGTGTTGCACAAAATTTATCTTTTGATACAATTACTTTAAAATTAGTTGGACAAAGATTATCGAAAGATGATGAAAATAAAATAGAATTAGAATATGAAAATTTCAAGGCAATTGGAAAAAATAAAAAAGTTTATACAGAAAAAGATTTTCAAGTAAATGGTAAAAAGCCAAAAATTATGATAAGTAAAATAGTTTCTACCAAAATGATAAGAAATTTTATTGAAAGTGATGAAGAAATACAAATAATTGGATTTTTAGACGAAACTAATGAAAGAGATAAAGGAATTAGATATAAACCATTTGATGTTAAATTTACTGAAAATCAAGATTGGGTAAAGAAAATTTATTTTAAAGACGGAACAATTTATATTTGGGATAATTAATTTTTTAATCTTTTGTCAAGAAAGGAATGATTAATGAAAAAAGTTTTAATTTCAATCGTATTTTTAATTTCAATAGATATATTTGCAGATATTAATAGTGAAATAAAAAATTTGAAGCAACTTAAAGTAGATAATGAATTTATTGAAGGATATAAAAAGGCAGTAAATGAATTTTCTTCTACGAAAAAATTATCTGACAAATATATGGCAGAATATCTTAATATCGGTATGATTTATTTAAAAAATTCAAAATATGATGAAGCAATAGAGCTGTATAATAGAATTTTAAAGAGTAATTTAAAAAATGTAAGTACTAATTATTGGGCTTATTATGGAATTTCATCTGCGTATTTTTACAAAAAGGATTTTAAAAATTCATTTGAGTATGGGAAAAAAGCGATAGAAATGGATATTAAGCAGAAAAAAGAATTACTGTTTATTCCAAAAGATGAAATGGAAGATTATAGAAGAAGAAATTTAGCAGAAAGAACTTTTTTATCAGGATACTCACAAGAAAAATATGAAGAAATATTAAATATATTTTTAGAAACAATCAAAGACGAAAATTATAAAAATGTTATTTCAAAAGATGAGGTAATAATAAAGACATTAGTGAGTGCAACGATGCAAATTAGGAAAAAAGATGAAAAACTTTCTGATAAGTATTTGAAAGAATTAGAAAAGTTAAAAATTTTTAAAGTTGTCAAAGTTGACTAAAAAAGTAAAATTTGTGGATATGAAGGAAAATTATGAATAAAATGTTAATTATATTATTTGGGATTTTGACTATTTTATCATATTCTTCTGAATTTCAAATAATAACATGTTGTGAAAATTGTTATCGTGAAAATTCACAAATAAAAATTATGATTGGGACAAATTAGGGACTGAATTTAACTAAAATTTAGATTCAGAGTATAAATTTACAGAGAAAGGTAAATAAAAATAATTAGGAGGAATTAGAAATGGTAGATATGAGCATATATTCAAATCCATTGGCGGAGAGATATTCGAGTAAGGAAATGTTACATATTTTTTCACCAGAGTTTAAATTTAGAACTTGGAGAAAATTGTGGATAAATTTGGCGGAGGCTGAAAAAGAGCTTGGGCTTGATTTTATTACTGATGAGCAAATTGAGGAACTAAAAAAATATAAAGATGATGTTGACTTTGAAGTTGCGGCTGAATTTGAGAAAAAATTGAGACATGATGTTATGGCTCATGTGCATACTTATGGGGAACAAGCTAAAAATGCGAGAAAAATTATTCATTTGGGAGCGACAAGTGCGTATGTTGGAGATAATACTGATTTGATTCAAATTAAGGAAGGGCTTTTAGTTATTAGAAAAAGACTGCTTGTCTTAATTGAAAAAATGAGAGATTTTGCGTTGCAATACAAAGATTTGCCAACTTTAGGATTTACTCATTTCCAAGCGGCACAGCTTACTACTGTTGGAAAAAGAGCGACTTTGTGGCTTCATTCATTACTTCTTGATTTTGAAGAATTGGAATTTAGATTAGAAAACTTGAGATTTAGAGGAGTTAAAGGGACTACTGGGACTCAGGCTAGTTTTAAAGAATTGTTTGAAGGAGATTTTGAAAAAGTAAAACAGTTGGATGAATTGGTTACTGAAAAAGCTGGATTTGGTAAAAAACAAGGTGTTTCAGGGCAAACTTATGATAGAAAAGTGGACGCACAAATCTTGAATTTATTGTCAAATATTGCTCAGTCTTCACATAAATTTACAAATGATTTTAGATTGTTGCAACATTTGAAAGAATTGGAAGAACCATTTGAAAAAAATCAAATTGGGTCAAGTGCGATGGCATACAAGAGAAATCCAATGAGAAGTGAAAGAATTTCATCACTTGCAAAATATGTAATTTCAAGCTCACAAACAGGTGCATTAGTTTTTGCAACACAATGGTTTGAAAGAACATTGGATGATTCTGCAAGTAAGAGATTATCTATTCCACAAGCATTCTTGGCGGTTGATGCAATCTTAATTATTTGGCTTAACATTATGGATGGGGTTGTTGTTTATCCAAAAGTAATTGAGGCAAATATTCAAAAGGAATTACCATTTATGGCGACTGAAAATATCATTATGGAATCAGTTAAAAAAGGAATGGATAGACAAGAAGTTCACGAAATTATAAGAGAACTTTCGATGGAAGAAACAAAGGAAATTAAGTTGAATGGAAATCCCAATAGATTAATTGACAGAATTATAAAAGATGGAAGACTGGGACTTAAAGCAGAAGATATGGAAGGAATCTTGGTTTCAGCTAATTATACTGGATTTGCTGGGCATCAGACTGAGGATTTTGTGAAAAATGAGATTAATCCGATTTTGGATAGATATAAGGATGAGATTATTGAGGATAGGGAAGAATTGAGAGTTTAACTTGAAAAATGAAAAAAGCAAAAAAAATTTCCCTCACAAGAAGCCAGAACATGGCAAGAATAAAATCCAAAAATACAAAACCTGAAATCTATATCCGTAAATTACTTTATAAGATGGGATATAGGTACAGAGTGAACTATTCACAGCTTCCAGGGACACCTGATATTTTTATTCTGAAATATAATACAGCAATATTTGTAAATGGGTGTTTCTGGCATAGGCATAAAAATTGTAAAATTGCAACTTTTCCTAAGACAAACACGGAGTATTGGGAAAAGAAGTTCAAAAGAAATGTGGAGAGGGATATTGAGGTTTATGAGAAACTTTTTGAGATGGATATTAGTGTGATTACGATTTGGGAATGTGAAATTAATAAAATACAACGAAATGAAGAATATAAGGAAAAATATTTGAAAATTTTGAAGGATAGAATCGAAAGAGTCTTTAATTATGAAGAAAAAGACATTTCAGTTCAGATGGAAGTTGCAGAGAAAAATAAGAAATATCCAAAAATTTAAGGAGCGAAGTAATGAAAAGTAAAATACTATTGATTTTTTCAATCTTTATACTTTCTTTTAATGTTTTTTCAACTCCAAATTCTAATGAGAAATTTAAATTGGCAAAATCATATTTGGAACAGAAAGAATATGTTAAGGCTGAAAAAATATATTTGGAATTGGCTAAAAAGAAAGATGTTCATGCGATATATAATTTAGGTTATCTTTATATGGAGCAAGGGAAAATAATAGAAGGTGAAAAATATTATAAAATGGCTGCTGATATGGGGTATGATGATGCGATGTTTAATTTGGCAATGTTTTATGATAGACAAAAAGATTATGATAAAGAAAAATTATATTTAGAAAAATTGGCTGCAAAAAATCAAAATGATGCAATATTTCAATTGGCAATTATTTACAGACAGGAAGGAAATTATCAGAAGGCTGATGAACTTTATAAGCGATTATTAAAAGAAAAATATCAAGAAAGTGAAGTTTTCTATAATTTAGGAGTTTCTTGCTACTATCAAAAAAAATACGATGAAGCAGAAAAATATTTTTTGAAGGCAATAGAACTTGGAAATAACGATGATCCTGAATATAATTTAGGAATTTTATATAAAGTTCAAGGGAAATTTGCACAAGCTAAAAAATATTTGATACCGTTTGCTCAAAAAGGTAAAGTAGATGCGATGATAAATGTAGGAGCAATTTATCGAGATGAAAAAAATTATAGCAATGCTAAAAAGTATTATAAAATGGCAATGGATAGAGGTTCACGAGAAGCGGAAGCAGAATATAATACTATATTGATACTGGAAGAACACGGTTTATAAAATATGTGTTTAATAAACTAAGTTTTTTATCTCCACAAGGAGTCAAGACATATTGTTTCAGAATATTTATTTTGATAAATTCTGAGTTTGTATAGTTATCAAATAAATCTATAATATTAATTTAATAAAAAAAACAATATCTTATTTTAATAACAAGGGGATTTTTTACCCCTTGTTAGATAAGACAAATTTATTATTCAAAAAAAATTTAAACTATTTTTTACAAACTTTCTTCCGCTTCTTCAATTGTTTTGTATCCTTTTTCCAGCACAATATTTTCCAAATTATTTTCTGCTAAATTTATATTATTTGAAACGCAGTTTTGGATATATTCGTAATACAATTTTAAAGTTTTTATTGAATACGAAGACAATTCTCCCTTTAAATAAGTTTCAATTGAAGTGTAGTTTGGAGTATCATATTTTGAGTGTAAAGGACGACCTTTTGCGGTAAGTTTTGGATATTTTTCTATTATTTCTTCTTCCCAATGTAAATAAATTTTTACTATTTTTTTGATTAATTCTTTTTTTTCCTGGGGAATTTCAGGCAAATAGTTTTTGATTACTTCATATTCTTTTGGTGCACTATACTTCATCATTCTGGCATATTTATCCTGAACGATATTTTCGCCACGGTGTTTTGCTAAAATCAAGTCTTCCAAATAACTTTCCAAGATTTCATCAGGCAATGTTTCCCATTGGCTTCTTCTCATAATTTCAAATTCCTGTGGATTATCTTGACATTCTGCTCTTCCTTCTGTATGATGCACATTTTGAAAAAATTCCCATTCTCTTTTTAAAATTTGTCTAATAAAACTTTCTTTTTTACTAACTTCTATTTCCATTTTTGATTCTCCTATTTTTAAATCCATAATTATTTTATAAAATAATAGATATATGTTCGATAAACTAAGTTTTTTTTCTCTACAAGGGGTCAAGCCCCCTTGCTTTAGGATATTTTATTTATTAAATCCTAAGTTTGTATAGTTATTGAATAAATCTAATATTTTTTACATTAATCCATCGCAGGATTCCAGTTTCTTAACTTTTCGTCTTCTATTTTATTTTGCACAAAAGGCCCATAATCCTGTAAAAAATCGCTTGTTAATTGTCGTGGAACAATATTTTGATATTTCAATTCTAAAATTACATTAGCACTTATTTCTTCAATAATTTGAAATTTTCGGTTTACTGCACCAACTGGCAATTTTACTAATTCTTCAATTAGAAAATACGTTTTTTCTCCTAAAATTTTCAAATTTTTCAAGGCTTTTGGCATCCATTTATAAAACAGCTTATACTTTTTATTTAATAAAAAAATTATATGAATTGCCTCGTTTATAAACTCAGTTTCCGCTAGCCTTGCCGCCACAATCTCATTTCTTCTCATACACCGCAAATAGTTATACTGCCCAGATTGTGCCATTTTCATACATCTTGTGGCTATTTTATTAAGCCGTATATCTTCTGGAAAATATTTTTCCAAATCACTTCTAATTTTTGTAAATTTTCCCAAATTATCTAAAAAAACTTCGCCATTAACCGCCGTTGCAAGCAATTCTTCTGGAATCAATCTCCAATCATACAAATTTTCAGGTGCCTTCACATCCCCCAAAAACTTAAAAAACCAGTCATCCATATTCAGAACTCCACGTCGTCCATCTCCAAATTCACTCACATTCAATGCCCTAAATCCCAAGAATTCCTTAGGTAGCTCATTAAGCCTTTTTTGCAAATTCAGCCCATATTTCCCATAATCCTCCGAAGTTAGCCAAATACAGCAAGACGGTCCAAAATCATGATCCTGCGAAATCTCATCATCAAATCCAAAACATTCTGAACCTTCTCCCGCAAGTCCAGCCGCCATTTTTTCAAAAACTTCTGGAAACTCACTTTTTATAACTGGCAGATAAATTTCTTCAAAATATTTCCTTGAAAGTTCCAGTCCTTTTATTTTATTTGAATCCATTTTTTCTCCTTCTAAAAAAATCTAAACCATTTTTTCTTTTACAATTTCAATATTTTCCAAAATATTTTTATAATTATTACTTTCCTTTCCAAATGTTTTTTCACAGATTTTGGCACTTTCCTCGAATAATTCCAATGCCTTTTCGTATTCATTCTCTTCAAAATAAAAAGTTGCCATATTATTTAAGACTGCCGCATATAAATTGTGAGATTTTCCAACTTCCTTTTCAATTAATTTTAATGATTTTTGTAAATATTCTTCAGCTTTTTCAATATTTTTCACTTTCAAATAAGGCTGTACAAGATTACTCAATGTAATCGCATACTGAATTGGATTTTCCCCAACTTTTTCCAATACTTTCAGACTTCTTTCCTGTAATTCAATCGCCTCTTCAAATCTTCCAAGCTCCTGATAAAAAAGAGCCAAATTATTACATACGCTTGCATAGACATAATCATTTTGAAGATTATTAGCTTCATAAATTTTCATCGTATTAAGATAAATATCTTCTGTTTTATCATATTTTTTCATAAATCTGTAAACTTCCGCCAAGTTTAGGCTGCAAGTCGCATATGGAATACTGTCTTTTCCATACTTTTTCTCAATAAATCCTCGTGCTTTCAGCAAAGCATTTTTGGCTGTGTCAAATTCCCCAACATATTTAAGAGTTCCCCCAACTTCGTTCAAAATTTTAATATTCTCGTCACTTTCTTCTCCAAAAACATCTTCCGTAAGTTCTGCTAATTCCTTTAAAACTTTAACTTCCTCCACAACATTTCCCTGCTGCATAAGTTCTTTTCTCAAATTTGTCAATTCATTTATTCTAATTTTTTTTTCAAATTCGTTTAACATTTTAGATTTCTCCCTTTCACCAATTCTTTTTTATTTGAATATATTTCATTTTTAAATTTATTACTTAATAAAATTTTACCATACAAAATTATATTCTGCAACAATATAAAAAATAATTTTTTGAATCTATTGTATAAAAATTAAATATGTGCTATTATATTAAGTGTGAATAAAATATAATAAAATTAAATAATAAAACTAGTTACAAGGGAGTCAATAAATTGACTGAGAAAAGGATGTGAGCCTTGACCTTTTGACCTGATTTGGATAATGCCAACGTAGGAAGTAAGAAAGTTTATTTTAGATTACAAAGTATATACAAATTAGGTATATACTTTTTTTGTATTTGGAGGAAAATATGAAAAATGTATTGTCAATAGCAGGTTCAGATTGCAGTGCAGGAGCGGGAATACAAGCTGACTTGAAAACTTTTTCCGCAAATGAAGTTTACGGAATGACAGTTATTACAAGTTTAACTGCACAGAACCCGCAGAAAGTAAAGATGATAGAAAATGTCTCAATAGAGATGTTAAAAAGTCAGATAGAAGCAATATTAGATACTATAAAAGTTTCTGCCATAAAAATTGGAATGATAAATACTAAAGAAAACGGGAAAATAATATATGAATCTTTATTGAAATATAAAGCAGAAAATATAGTTCTTGATCCTGTGATGATTGCGACAAGCGGAAATTCTTTAATAAAAGATGAAACAAAAGACTTTTTAGTAAATAAATTATTTAAATTGGCAGATATAATTACACCTAATTTAGATGAAGCAAAAGAAATAGTAAAAATAATTTTAAAGAATGAAAATATAGAAAATATAGATAGTATAGAAAAAATGAAAACTTATGGAAAGATAATTGCAGATTTTACTAAAAAATGGGTTCTTGTTAAAGGTGGACATCTTTCAAATAGTGCAGTGGATATTCTTATGAATAGAGAAGAAATATATATTTTAGAAGGAGAAAAAATTTCTAGTAACAATACTCATGGAACAGGTTGTAGCTTATCTTCAGCTATTGCCTCTAATTTAGCTAAGGGCTATTCTATGCTGGACTCAGTTAAGAAAGCTAAGAATTTTGTCTTATGTTCAATAAGAAATTCAGTAGATTTTGGAGAAATAGCTGGGACAGTAAATCAAATGGGCGAAATATATAAAAATATTGATATAGAAAAACTTTATTAAGGGGAATATATGGACTTAAAAGACTGTAAAATTTATTTAGTAACCGATGAAAAAGCCTGTCTTGGAAAAGATTTTTATAAATGTATAGAAGAAAGTATCAAAGGTGGAGTAAAAATAGTTCAGTTAAGAGAAAAAAACAGCTCTACAAAAGACTTTTATGAAAAGGCATTAAAAGTAAAAGAAATCTGCAAAAATTATGGAGCATTATTTATTATAAATGACAGATTGGACATAGCACAGGCTGTCAAGGCAGATGGAGTTCATTTAGGACAGACTGATATGCCAATAGAAAAGGCAAGAAAGATTTTAAAAAATAAATTTTTAATTGGAGCAACAGCAAGAAATGCAAAAGAGGCTAAAAAAGCAGAATTATCAGGAGCAGACTACATTGGAAGCGGAGCTATTTTTGGAACAAATACAAAAGGCAATGCAAAAAAATTAGAAATGGAAGATTTAAAAAAGATAGTAAATAGTGTAAAAATACCAGTTTTTGCAATAGGTGGAATAAATATTAATAATGCATGTATGTTAAAAAATATTGGACTGCAGGGAATATGTGCAGTTTCAGGGATATTATCAGAAAAAGATTGTAAAAAAACAGTAAATATTATGTAAAAAAATTTTATTTAATACAAGGAGATGATATTATTATGTATAAAACACAGATGGAAGCTGCTAAAAAAGGTATTTTAACAAAGGAGATGAAAATTATTGCAGAAAGTGAATCTATGGATGAAAAAATTTTAATGGAAAGAGTGGCAAAAGGTGAAATTGCTATTCCTGCAAATAAAAATCATAGCTCTCTTTTAGCAAAAAGAGTTGGAACAGGCTTATCTACAAAAATAAATGTAAATTTAGGAATATCAAAGGATTGTCCTAATATAAATAGAGAATTGGAAAAAGTAAAAGTTGCCATAGATATGAAAGCAGATGCAATAATGGATTTAAGCTCGTTTGGTAAAACAGAAAAATTTAGAAAAAAATTAATCGCTATGTCTACTGCAATGATTGGAACAGTTCCTGTTTACGATGCAATTGGCTTTTATGATAAGGAATTAAAGGATATAAAGGCAGAAGAATTTTTAGATGTGGTAAGAAAACATGCAGAAGATGGAGTGGACTTTGTTACTATTCATGCAGGGTTAAATAGAGAAGCAGTAGAACTTTTCAAAAGGAATGAAAGAATAACTAATATCGTTTCAAGAGGAGGTTCGCTTATGTATGCCTGGATGGAACTTCACAATGCTGAAAATCCTTTTTATGAAAACTTTGATAAGCTTTTAGATATTTGTGAAGAATATGATATGACAATAAGTTTAGGAGATGCACTAAGATCAGGCTGCTTAAATGATGCAACAGATGCCTGTCAGATAAAAGAGCTAATAACATTGGGAGAATTGGCAAAAAGAGCTTGGAAAAGAAATGTGCAAATAATAATCGAAGGACCAGGACATATGGCAATAGATGAAATAGAAGCAAATGTGAAGTTAGAAAAGAAGCTTTGCCACAATGCACCTTTTTATGTGCTAGGACCATTAGTAACAGATATTGCACCAGGCTATGACCATATCACTTCAGCAATTGGCGGGGCAATAGCAGCTGCAGCTGGAGTTGATTTTCTATGTTATGTGACACCAGCAGAGCATTTAAGATTGCCAAACTTAGATGATATGAAAGAAGGAATAATAGCATCTCGTATTGCAGCTCATGCTGCCGATATTAGTAAAAAAGTTCCAAAGGCTATTGACTGGGATAATAGAATGGCAAAATATAGAGCAGATATAGATTGGGAAGGAATGTTTGCAGAAGCAATAGATGAAGAAAAAGCCAGAAGATATAGAAAAGAGTCTACTCCTGAAAATGAAGATACTTGTACTATGTGCGGAAAAATGTGTTCTATGAGAACTATGAAAAAAATAATGTCAGGTGAAGATGTAAATATTTTAAAATAGGAGTGTAAAATGGCAAAAATTAACGGAAAATATGAAGAAATTAACAATATTAACTTGCTAGATTATTTAACAAAAAATAAATATAGAACAGATAGAATTGTTGTTGATTTCAACGGAAATATAATAAAAAAGGAAGATTTTGAAAAAATTAATATAAAAAATACAGATAAGATAGAAATCGTATGTTTTGTTGGTGGAGGTTAATATATGGATTTAAAAGAAGAAGATTTGCTTAAAAGAAATGTGAAAGGTACATTTGAAAAATTAAAAAAGACAAAAATCTGTATTTTAGGCTTGGGAGGATTGGGTTCAAATGTGGCGGCTTTACTTGCAAGAGCAGGGATAGGATATTTAAAATTAGTAGATTTTGATATTGTCGAAGCAAGTAATTTGAACAGACAGCAATATAGAGTATCTCATATAGGAATGAAAAAAACTAAAGCTATAAAAAATATTATAAAGGAAATTAATCCTTTTGTAAAAATTGATATTCTGGATACAAAAGTGGATAAAGAAAATATATCTTCTATAGTTAAAGATATAAAAATTATTGTAGAAGCCTTTGATAGAGCTGAAACAAAAGCTATGGCAATAGAAAAATTGCTGACAAATAAAAATAAAATAGTTATATCCGCATCTGGAATGGCTGGTTTAGGCTCATCAAATGAAATTATTACAAGAAGAGTTAGAGATAATTTTTATTTGACTGGGGATAATTATTCGGATTATGAAGAATATTCGGGCATTATGTCAACTAGAGTCATGATCTGTGCCGCACACCAAGCCAATATGGTTTTAAGATTAATACTAGGAGAAGAAAAATGAAAGATAGTTTTAAACTTGGAAATAAAGAATTTAATTCAAGATTTATTCTTGGTTCAGGAAAATATTCAAATGAATTAATAAATAGTGCCATTAATTATGCACAAGCAGAAATAGTAACTGTTGCAATGAGAAGGGCTATCAGTGGAGTTTGGGAAAATATTTTAGATTATATTCCTAAAAATATAACTTTACTTCCTAATACTTCTGGTGCAAGAAATGCAAAAGAAGCAGTAAAAATAGCAAGACTTGCAAGAGAATGCACTCAAGGAGATTTTATTAAAATTGAAGTTATAAAAGATAGCAAATATCTTTTGCCAGATAACTATGAAACTATAAAGGCAACTGAAATATTGGCAAAAGAAGGCTTTATTGTAATGCCATATATGTACCCTGATTTAAATGTGGCAAGAGATTTAAGAGATGCAGGAGCAAGCTGTATAATGCCTCTTGCAGCACCAATAGGCTCTAATAGAGGACTGATAACAAAGGAATTTATACAAATTTTAATAGATGAGATAGATTTGCCAATAATAGTTGATGCAGGGATAGGGAAACCTTCTCAAGCTTGTGAAGCAATGGAAATGGGAGTAACCGCAATTATGGCAAATACTGCAATAGCAACTGCAAATGATATTCCAAGAATGGCAAAAGCTTTTAAGTATGCAATACAAGCTGGAAGAGATGCTTATCTTGCAAAAGTAGGAAGAGTTTTGGAAAACGGAGGCTGTGCCTCTTCACCGCTTACAGGATTTTTAAATGAGGTGGACTAATGAAACTAAAAAACATTAACTCAGATATTTTGAATAAAGTAATAAATAAAATAAATGATTATGACTACAATTCCTTTTCAGATGAAGATATAAAAAAAGCCTTAAATAAAGATTATTTATCCACAAGAGATTTTCAAGCTCTGCTATCTCCAAAAGCTATAAATTATCTTGAAGAAATGGCACAAAAAGCAAAAGAATGCAGAAAAAGATATTTTGGAAATTCTGTCTATATGTTTACACCTCTATATATCTCAAACTACTGCGATAATTATTGTGTTTACTGTGGTTTTAACTCGCATAATAAGATAAAAAGGGCTAGATTAAATTTTGAACAGATAGAAGCTGAATTAAAGGAAATAGCAAAAACAGGTTTGGAAGAAATACTTATACTTACAGGAGAAAGTGAAAAATATTCCAATATTGAATATGTTGGAAAGGCTTGTAAATTAGCAAGAAAATATTTTAATAATGTAGGAATCGAAATATATCCTGTAAATGTGGAAGACTATAAGTACCTAAATTCTTGTGGAGCGGACTATGTAACAATCTTTCAAGAAACATACAACGAAGAAAAATACCAAAAATTACATTTAGAAGGACATAAAAAAGTTTTTTCATATAGATTTAATTCACAGGAAAGGGCTTTAATGGGGGGGATGAGAGGTGTTGCTTTTGGAGCATTGCTAGGGCTGGATGATTTTAGAAAAGATGCTTTTTCAACAGGTTATCATGCTTATCTCTTACAAAAAAAATATCCTCATGCAGAAATTTCTATTTCCTGTCCAAGATTAAGACCTATTATCAATAATCTAAAAATAGAACAAAAATTTATCAGTGAAAAAGACCTGTTTCAAATTGTATGTGCATATAGACTATTTTTACCCTTTGCAAATATAACGATATCTACAAGGGAAAAGCCTAATTTTAGGGATAATATAATAAAAATAGCCGCAACAAAAATTTCGGCAGGAGTGGATACAGGAATAGGTGCTCATAGTGGATGTTCAAATAAAAAAGGTGACGAGCAGTTTGAAATAGCAGATAGAAGAACAGTAGCCCAAATATTTGAAAAGATAAAAAGTGAAAATTTACAACCTGTGATGAACGACTATATTTATTTAGAGGATAATTGATTATTATGGATAAAATAAAATTAAATATTATTAGTAACAGAAAATTATGTACTAATGGCAATCTTAAAAAGCAAGTTGAAAAAATTTTTTCTGATTATGAGAAAAAAATGATTCTAAAAAATTTTGAGATTACTGCACTTACTTTAAGAGAAAAAGACTTAGATAAAAATAAATATCTAAACTTAGTGAAAAAAATTTATCCTATTTGCCAAAAATATAAGATAAATTTAATTTTACATCAAAATTATGATTTAAACTTGGATGAAAAATATAATATTGAAGGTATTCATTTAAGTTATAATGTTTTTAAGTCTTTAGAAGAAAATATTAAAATAGGACTTATAAAAAAATATAAAAAAATAGGAGTATCTATACATAGTCTTGAGGAAGCTAAAAAAGTAGAAATTTTGGGAGCAAACTATGTAGTTGCAGGACATATATTTAAAACAGATTGCAAAAAAGGCTTAGAGCCAAGGGGACTAAAATTTGTTGAAAATCTATCATCTGTATTAAACATTCCTGTATTTGCAATAGGCGGAATAAATGAAAGAAATTCCCAGTCTGTTATTAATAGTGGAGCTTTTGGACTATGTATGATGTCAAGTCTAATGAAATATTAAACTATCTATTATGTTTTATATTAGAATAAGACAATCCTATTTTTCACAGCTTTTAATAAATTTATCAAAAATCTTTTGCATTTTTTGGTTTCCACGTACTGCCATCATTTCAGGATGCCATTGAACGGCATAAAAGAATTTGTGATTTTTGTTTTGAAAAGCCTCTATTATTCCATCGTTTGCTTTTGCAATCGAAGTTAATCCATTTCCCAAATCTTTTATCATTTGATGATGATAAGAATTTGTTCTTGCTTTTTTTCCAAAAATTTCAAATAAAATATTGTCCTCTTCAATGTTTATATCATGTGTTGGTAAGTCTGGAAGCCATTTTTGCATATGATTAATTGTTGTATCTATATATTTTACATCTTGATACAAACTTCCACCAAAATAAACATTTGCAATTTGAAGTCCACGGCAAATTCCCAAAATAGGTTTTCCAGTTTTCATAAATTCATCCAAGATTACAAGTTCAAATTTATCTCTTTCTGGTGTAATACTTCCGACTTCCTGCAAGCAATCTTCCCCATACAAAGCAGGATCAGGATCTCCTCCTCCCGAAAGTAAAAGTCCATCCAAAAGCTGTATTTGCTCTTTTATAACTTCAATATTTTCCGTTATTGGCAAAATAAATGGAATTCCTCCAGAATTTATGACAGCTTTGCTGTAATCTACTGAAACTATTGTTTTATGATCATTTAGTCTGTTTGGATTTAGTTCCAGCGAAGTGGTGATTCCTATTAATGGTTTTCTTTTGTTATTCATTTTTTCTGTTCCCTTCTTTACTTTTCTTTAACTTTTTAAAGCTACTTTTTTTATTTGAAATTTCTCACTCTTCCAAAAAAGTCGATAAAATTTCTATAAGTTACCATCTCGATTTCATTTTGAGAATATCCTCTCTTTTTCAAGGCTTTTTCCACATTTCTCAGCTCTGTAACATCGTGCAATCCCAAAAGCCCAGAAACTTCTTCCCCTTCTGGCGTATAATATTCTGCAAAATCAAGTCCAAATCCAACTTTATCCAGTCCAATTTTATTAGCCACATATTCCAGATGATTCAAAAGCATTTCCAAATTTTTTTCACTCTCATTTTGACTTACAAAATTATGATAACTGTTCATTCCAACCATTCCACCACGTTCACCAATACACAAAATCTGATCATCAGTCAAATTTCTCATTGCTGGACAAAGGCTTCTTGCATTTGAGTGGGAAGCAAAAAATGGTTTTTTAGAATGTTTTGCAATATCCCAGAAAGTTTTATCATTTGCATGTGAAACATCAAGCAAAATTCCAAGTTCATTGATAATTTTCACAGCATCAATTCCAAGTGGTGTAAGTCCTCTGTTTTTATCTCCACTTTGTCCTGTCGCAAAAGCATTCGTTTCATTCCAAGTCATTCCGATATGCCGTACTCCAAGCTGATACAGCAAATAAATATAGTCAAGTTTATCCCCAATTCCAGGAAGCCCTTCAATTCCAAGCACAACTCCAAATTTTTTATCCTTTTCATTCAGACTTTTTTCCATCATTTTAAAATCAGACGGCTCTTTTATTATTTTTATCAAATCCCTTGCATAATGCAATTCTTCAGTCATTGCCCTTAAATCTGCAAAAAAATATTCTTCAGGATTTTCCACTTCATTTACATTCAAATAAATTACAAAAATTCCTCCAGAAAGTCCTCCCTTCAAAAATTTTTCCTTATATTTATTTCTTATAACATCTTTATTCCCCTTTTTATATTCCCAAAAATTATCTGTCCACACATCTGCATGCATATCGAAAAACATTAATTTCCCTTCTTTCTCTAATATTTTATTAGTATTAATTATTTTCCTTGAAAATAATCAAGTGCTTCAATTAAGCTGTTAAATTTTTTGTAAAGTAATTTTTCAATTTCTTCTGTTGGTTTTAATTTATCTGGTACCATAATTGGAAATGTTCCCGCTGCATGTGCCGCTCTTATTCCATTAAAAGAATCTTCAAATACTGCTGTCTTTTCTGGAGCTGCTCCTGCTTTCTTTGCCCCAATTAGAAATACTTCAGGATCTGGCTTGCCGTGAACTACGTCCTCTGCTGTTACAAAATGAGAAA